>JANOHS010000535.1:0-3795 GCA_031406655.1 Micrococcales bacterium | reverse complement strand
CGAACGCCTGCATCGTCTCCTCGAGCGGGGTCTCGTTGTCATAGCGGTGCGCTTGATAGAGGTCGACATAGTCGGTCTGGAGTCGCTGCAGTGAGCCGTTGATCGACTCCATGATGTGTTTACGCGACAGGCCCGAGTCGTTCTTCCCACCGGGACCGGTGGGCCAGTAGACCTTGGTGAAGATCTCGAGGCTCTCGCGCCGCTCGCCCTTGAGCGCTTCGCCGAGGACGGTCTCGGCCTTGGTGTTGGCGTAGACGTCGGCGGTGTCGAAGGTGCTGATGCCCGCGTCGAGCGCAGCCGCCACGCACTGCGTGGCGACGTCGTTCTCGACCTGGGACCCGTGGGTGAGCCAGTTCCCGTAGGTGATCTCGGAGATCTTGAGTCCACTGTTGCCGAGATATCGGTAGTCCATGCTTCAACCGTATTCCGTGGGGCTCAGGTCGCGCCCTCTTGGGGGGTCTGTCCGGCTCCCACACCGGTCCATGACATGGGGTTGCCCCCGTCTGGATTTTTGAAGGTCAATCCATGTACCGCTGAGCGATCGTTAAGTGATCTCGGCCAGGCGTGCCGCAACGAGACGCTCGATGAGCGCCTCTGGAACCGGGCGCTCGGCAGCGAACCGGATCGTGCCCTTCGAGACCGAGAAACCATCGAGCTCTATCCGGACGACATCGATCGCTGCGGGAGAGAACGGGAAGATGGAGAGGTGATGGGCACTCGCGCTCACGCCGATCAATGGCTTGCCGGCGACCTTGAGTGCAGGCACTCCGTAGCTGACGCCGTCGATGGCATGCGGGGCCACGCGGCGTGCAATGTCGATGACGCGCAGTAGCGCGTCGTGCTCGGGTTGCGGAAGGCCAGCGAGAGCATCATCGATGGATTCCATGTACTGATGCTGCCATGAAGTCAACGGGCGGCCCAGCACAGTTACTCCATCCCGTCCGGGAACGCTAACTGACTTGCGGACACCTCGAGTTCGGCGTCGAAGGACAGCCCTTCGCTAAGCCGAAAGCCGATCCGTTACCGGGCAGTTCCGGTCATGACATCACGGCGTCCCGGGAGTACTGGCGAGTGAACGTGCCGGCTAACAGTCAGACGGGCTGACCTACGGGAACGCTGTCTGGGTCATCGGGGCCAGGCATTGGCTCGACCGGAGCGGGAGGAAGGGTCTCCGGTGTATCCGGAGAGAGCGGTCCTGGGTCGTCAGGCACCGGCTCGGTCGGATCAATCGGCGGGTAGTTGTCGGGGCTTGCCCTGGTTGCGTCATGTCGACAGTCCTACATGAACCTGTTGGACCTTGTGAGCGGAATTCGCCCTGTGACCGATGACGGCAACAAGACCCCGCTACAAATCAGGGCGTGGTCCGTCAACACTTCCCGGGCGACGAAGGCCATTCCCAGGGCGTTGAGGCTCCAGGCGACGAAGTCGACCTGCGGACTCAGCGTCTTGCGCGTGTTCTCGTCGTGCCTTCGGCATTGTCTCCGTTGAGGAGCTCGGCCAAGGCCGTGCGCTCGATCCAGTCGGCGTACTCAGCGCGTGTCCAGCCGTGCTCGCGGACGAGCGTGCGGTGTACCGCGGGGTCCATGAGCACCAGGGCTGCGGCCACGGCGCGCTCGATGGTCAGTCCCGGTCGCAGGCCGTCGGTTGCCGTGAGGCGGGCGACGATGAACTCCGCACCCCCGAGCCGGTTCCGTTCGGACACGGCATACACATCGGCGGCTTCCGGGTCCGCATCCGCAGCCACGACGAGTACGTCGGCCAGGGGCGCGGCCCGCTCCTCCAGCTCGGCGACGAACTGTGCCCAACGGGCGACAACCTCGCGGGGCTCGGTCAGCTGTTCAAGCAACGCGAAGACCTTCCGTTCGGACAGCGGAACCGGTTCGTCGTCACCCACCAGCGCCCAGTCCAGGGCGAGCTTCAGGAGTGCCGCCTTGCCGCCGACCGCGGTGAACACCGTCCGGCGGCTCACCCCGGCACGGGCGGCGACGGCGTCGATGGTCGTGCGTGACCACCCGAGCTCGACGAAGAGATCGCGGGCGGCGCTGACGACCTCTCGGCGAGTCGCTCGCGCCTGGTTCTCGCGGAGGGTCGACCGGTAGGGACGGCGTGCAGGGGGCATCTTGACAACCCACTTCATTTGGAGTGACTATCAGTGTAATCGAAGCATCACGAGTGTACTGGAGGAGGACGGCCATGAGGACACTCATCGTGGGATCGGGCCCGACGGGTCTCATGCTCGGCGCCGCCCTCGCACACCGCGGGCACCGGGTCATTTCGGTGGACCGGGACCCCGGCCCGGCAGGTGACGTCTGGATCCGTCGTGGCGTCATGCAGTTCGAGCACGCCCACGGCTTCCGGCCCCAGGTGCCGATGACCCTCCAGGCGGAGTGGCCAGAGGCCTTCCACAGCTGGCGGAACCTGGGGGCCCGCCCCGTGGAGGTGCCGAGCTCCGCCGAATCCCCCCAGCTGCTGGGGGTGCTCTCACGTCGATCGACCTTCGAGCGAGCGCTTCGCCACTCCGCGAAGAGGCAGCCCGGCCTCACCTTGCGCACGGGTCACGTCGACGGACTCGTCTTCGACCGCGGACACGTCATCGGGGCTCGGGTCGACGGATCCCTCATCGAGGCCGACCTCGTCGTGGACGCCTCAGGTCGAGCCGGGCGCCTTGGGCGGTCGAGCGGACAAGGCAACGACCCGAGCCTCGACGGCGACTGCGGCCTCGCGTACGTCGACCGCACCTACCAGCTCAAACCGGGAGCCGAGCCCGGGCCCATGGTGAGCCCGATTGCCTACACGGCCGACTTCGACGGCTACCAGTGTCTGGTCTTCTTGCACGAGGCCGGCCACTTCTCGGTTGTCCTCGTACGCCCCACCGCGGACGCCGCACTCAAGGCGCTGCGCTTCGAGGCCGCCTTCGAGGCCGCCTGCCGAGCCATCCCCGCCCTCGCCGAGTGGACCCACCCGGACCGCGCGCTCCCCACCTCGGCGGTTCTTGTCGGCGGGGCGCTGCGCAACGTCTACCGGCGACAGGTCGACACGCCGGGACTGGTCGCCGTGGGGGACTCGGTGGCAACCACGACCCCGACCCGAGGGCGGGGGATCGCGATGGCCTGTATGCAGGTCACCGCACTGCTCGCGCTTCTCGACGAAGGCGCCGACCCAGCAACCGTGGCCGAACCGTTCGGCGGCTGGTGCGACGACGCCATCGAACCCTGGGTGGCTGACCACATCGCGATCGATGGCGGCATGGTCAGGCGCTGGCAGGGTGAAGACCTCGACCTGAGCATCCCGCTCACCTCAGACCTCATCGCCGCCGCGGCCGAGGCCGACCCCCGGATTGGCCAGCACGCCGGAGGCTACTTCGCGATGACCGCGCTGCCCCAGACACTGGGGCCGGCCGAGCCACTGGCCCTGGCGGTGTACCAGAACGGCTGGCGACCGTCCTACGCAGCTGGCCCCACGCGCGACGAACTGGTGGACGTTATCCGTACGGCTGTTCCCGCCGTTTGACCGTGACGACAAAGGCGAGTCTTAGCCGCTTAAGCGCGTCGAGACGAGGCAATGTCGCGCGCCCTTGAGAGGCGGCAGGCCGGCAAGTCGATCTCAGAGCCGCGGGAAGACGTGGGTTGGGTGCCGGGTTGTCTGCGCCAACGGGCCTCAAGCTAGCGCACAAGTAGCGTGCGCACGAGCGTGTCGGCCACCCAGTCCTGGTAGTCCTCGGGGCTCCATCCTCGTTCGGTGACCAAGCTGTCGTAGTTCGCTCGTGAACACACCGTCACCAGCATGTCGGCGGCC
>JANOHS010000403.1:0-2777 GCA_031406655.1 Micrococcales bacterium | reverse complement strand
AGGGGAATGCCATGGCGTGGTTGAGCGACAACAGCTGGCTGGCCTGGGTCGGACTTGCTTTTGTCCTGGGGGCGATCGAGGCGGCCAGCGTCGACTTCGTCTTCTTGATGCTGGCCGGAGGCGCCCTGGCAGGGGCTGTTGCGGCGGCCGTTGGCGCCCCATTCGCAGCTCAGGTCATTGCCTCGGTTGGTGTGGCCGTCGCCCTGCTCCTGATGGTGCGGCCCATCGTCAAGACTCGTTTCATGGTCCCTGAGGGGCACGGCAACATCGGCGTAGTCGCCCAGGTCGGCCGCACGGCGCTCGTGCTGTCGACGGTCACCGAGCACGACGGACGAGTCAAGCTTGGCGGCGAGACCTGGTCGGCACGAACGGCCCCGGACACCGCAGCATGCCTGCCTGGGCAAGAGGTCCGGGTAGTTTCAATCGAGGGGGCCACCGCGATCGTGAGCAACGTCGCGGACGGTCGGAATTCGGAGTAGTTAGTGACAACTGGATCCGCAGGGCTGATCGTCCTGCTGCTGTTCGTGATGTTCGCCGTCATCGTCATCGTCAGGACCGTGCGTATCGTTCAGCAGCAGACATCGCTGATCATCGAGCGGCTCGGCAAGTTCTCCCGCACCCTTGAGGGCGGACTTCACTTCTTGGTGCCGTTCGTGGACAAGGTGCGGGCCAACGTCGACCTGCGTGAACAGGTCGTGTCCTTCCCGCCCCAGCCGGTGATCACCTCGGACAACCTCGTGGTCAACATCGACACCGTCATCTACTACTCCGTCATCGACTCCAAGTCGGCCGTCTATGAGATCGCCAACTTCATCCAGGGCATCGAGCAGCTGACGGTCACCACGTTGCGTAACGTCATCGGCTCACTGGATCTCGAGCAGACGCTGACCAGCCGCGACCAGATCAACGCCCAGCTGCGCGGTGTCCTCGACGAGGCCACGGGCAAGTGGGGCATCCGCGTCAACCGGGTCGAGCTCAAGGCCATCGACCCGCCACGCTCTGTGCAGGACTCGATGGAGAAGCAGATGCGCGCCGAGCGTGACCGCCGTGCCACGATCCTGACGGCCGAAGGGGTCAAGCAGTCGGCCATCCTGACCGCCGAGGGCGACAAGCAGAGCCAGATCCTGCGGGCTGAGGGTTCGGCGCAGGCCCGCATCCTCGAGGCCCAGGGCCAGTCCCGCGCGATCACCCAGGTGTTCGAGGCCATCCACCGCGGGAAGCCGGACCAGAAGCTGCTCGCCTACCAGTACCTCCAGGTGCTCCCTCAGCTCGCCCGTGGTGACGCCAACAAGCTGTGGATCATCCCGAGCGAGCTGACCGAGGCCTTGAAGGGGATCGGCAGCGCCCTTGGCGGCAAGGAGATCGAGGACCCGGCAGAGAAGTGGGTCGACACCGGTGAGGTCATGCCCACCGCGTTCGAGGAGACCGTCCTCGAGGACCCGGCCAAGGCTCTGGCCGAAGCCCGCGGTCAGGCAGCGGGAGCATCCGCCGAGGCAGAGAGTCACGCGAGCACCAGCCAGCGTCAGAGCCAGACGACCGGTCGTCCGGCGGCCGACTCGCTGGAGGACCAGGCGTCCGCCCTGCATGACTCGGAGCTGCACACCACCGGTGATGTCGACCAGGACAGCCCTGGCAAGTCTCCTCGCTGAGCACCCGCACCATCAGGGCCCCGGTCACCTCTCGCCTAAGGTGACCGGGTGCCCTGGTATGAAGTCGTTGCGCTGCTCGCGGCGGGAATGGCTGCGGGGACCATCAACACCATCGTCGGGTCCGGCACGCTGATCACCTTTCCCACGCTGCTGCTCTTCGGCTATCCGCCGGTGGTCGCCAACATCTCCAACACGATTGGTCTGGTCGCCGGTGGACTGACCGGCATTCACGGATACCGCCAGGAGCTGGCTGACCAGGGCCGCACCGTGCGCCGTCTCGTGCCTGCGTCGTTCCTCGGTGGCGTGGTCGGCGCGATCCTGCTGCTCATCCTGCCCGAGTCCGCGTTCGAGGCGATCGTGCCGGTGCTCATTGCCTCCGCACTGTTGCTGGTTCTGCTCGGGCGACGACTGCAGGTGTGGGCGGCCGCACGCCACCCTGACCAGGACGATGCCGGCCGACGGGTGCTGCTGACCCTGGGGGTCTTTGCCGCCGGGGTGTACGGCGGCTACTTCGGCGCAGCCCAGGGCATCCTGATGGTGGGCATCATGAGCGTCCTGATGGCGATCAGCCTGCAGCGGGTCAATGCGTTGAAGAACGTGCTGGTCACGGTGGTCAACGCCGTTGCCGCGCTGACCTTCATGCTCGTGGCCTGGGAGCGGATCAACTGGTCCGTGGCCGCGCTGATCGCTGCTGGCTCCCTTGCCGGCGGGTATGTCGGTGCGCGGGTCGGGCGCCGGCTGTCGCCGGTGTGGCTCCGTGGGCTGATCGTCGTCGTCGGGATCCTGGCCATCGCGAAGATGGTCTCCTGACATGCCGATCGAGATCACCGACCCCGCCGACGAACGTGTTCAGGACTACTTCTCGCTGACCGATGTCGCGTTGCGCACCAAGGTCGAGCCCGAGTGCGGCCTGTACCTGGCCGAGAGTGAGAAGGTCATCCGGCGGGCGCTGGCCGCCGGACACCGACCGCGCTCGTTCCTGATGGGGCAGCGCTGGGTCACCGACCTGTCGGACATCGTCGAGCGGGCTGAGTCCCGCGGAGTGCCTGTGTACGTCGCCCAGGCTCGCGTCATTGAGGCAATGACCGGGTTCCACCTGCATCGTGGGGTGCTGGCCTCCATACACCG
>JANOHS010000520.1:0-5137 GCA_031406655.1 Micrococcales bacterium | reverse complement strand
CCCGTCGCTGAGGTGGCTGGAGTCATCGACCTGCTTGCCCTGACCCTCCGAGGAGGCGTTGGCCTGGCCGAGGCGATGGAAGCCGTGGCCGTGCGTGTCGGTGGACCCCTGGGCCTGGACCTGCAGACCGTCGCCGCCGCTGGTCGCTGGGGCGTCGAGGACGAGACCGCCTGGGCCAGCATCCCGTCCGCCTGGCAGCCGGCTGCCCGGGCCCTGCGGATGGCGGCCACAGCGGGAGTGCCGCCGGCCGATCTTCTGGTCCGCGCGGCCGAGGAGGTGCGACGCGCCGAGCAACAGCGGCTCGAGGTGGCCACAGCGACCTTGGGCATCCGCATCGTGCTTCCACTGGGGCTGGCGTTCCTCCCGGCGTTCGTCCTGACCACGGTGGTGCCTATCGTGCTTGCGCTCGCCCGGCAAGTCTTGGTCAGTCAATGACTCAACCGCCGAATTCGGCACTCAACAAAGGAGATTCACCATGGCAAGCTCACCCGACTCTCAGCCGACGCTGAGGACCTGGTCCGACCGGTCAATGAGCGGTTCGTTCTTCAGCCGCTGCCGGGCCATCCGCGCCTCGGTCGAGGCCGGGATGACCACAGCCGAGTATGCCGTGGGCACACTCGCCGCCTGCGCGTTCGCCGCAGTGCTCATGGCCGTCGTGCGCTCCGATGCGATCAAGTCCGCTCTCACCGGTCTCATCGCATCGGCGCTGTCGATCGCGACCTGATGCCCGGCCGGCGTCGATGGTGGGTGTGCTGGGACCAGCGCGGGATGGTCACAGCCGAGTTTGCGGTCGTGCTGCCCGCAGTGGTCCTTGTGCTGGCCCTGTCGTTGGGGGCCATTGGTCTGGCCCTCGACCAGATTCGTTGTGTCGATGCGGCCCGGGTTGGGGCTCGCGCCGCCTCACGGGGTGACAACCCCGCGGCGGTGATCGTGGTTGCCGGCCGTGCTGCACCGACGGATGCGGTGGTCTCGATCGGCGCCTCAGGTGACCTCGTCAGCGTGTCGGTGGTATCCCGCCCCCGCGTGGCGGGCAGTCTCCTGCCCGCTTGGCTGCGGGCCAGCTCGACCGCGTGGGCAGCCCTCGAGTCGTCCGACCCCGCGCAATGACCTGCCCGCGCGAGCGAGGATCGGCGACCGTGGTCATGCTCGGCGTGATCGCGTCCGTGCTGATCTTGACGATCTCGGGGCTGTTGTTGGCGAGTGCAGTTCTGGCCAGTCACCGCGCCCGGGCCGCGGCCGATCTTGGGGCGCTCGTGGCGGCGGGTGTGCTGTTGCGCGGCGAGTCAGCGATCGCGGCGTGTGAGTCGGCGACCCGGATCGCTGCGCTCAACCACGGACTCGTGCGGCAGTGCATCGTGTCCGGAGCCGAGGTGCGACTCAGCGTCGCTGTCCTGACCGGAGTCCACGGCCTGGGAGTCGCAATGGCGAGATCTCGAGCCGGACCCGGTCAGGAGTGAGAGGGCGGGTCGGATTCGGTGCGCTCCTGTGAGGGCAGGTCTTTGCCGCTCTCCTTGCCGCTCTCCTTGCTGCGCTCAGCGCTGGCCTCGGTTGTGCCTTCCTGCGCAGAATGGTCGCGGCGGCTCGACCGGTGACTTCCCTCGGCGGACGGGCTGACACCGGCCGCGGCCTGCTCCTTGCGCAGCTGACGAAGCTCCTTGCGCGACCTGGCCTTGCGACGTGCCCCCCCGCTGATCAAGGCGTAGCCGAGGCCGAGCAGGGCCAGCGAGATTGCGCCGGCAAGGAACATGGCCAGGGGCGAGGCTGAAACCGTGAAACCGAGGGCCGTCACCTCGATCGTCTGGGCGGCGGCCGACGGGGCGGTCAGGGCGAACCCGGTGGCGCCGAGCGCGACCAAGATGAACAACAGACCAAGCACGATCATCTGAGCAGCCTCCAGCGGTTTGAACCATTGATGAACCGTCGTCATCCCCTGCGATGTTACGCAGTCCCGGGGGCATCCCCCGACTTCGGAGGGCCCGAGCCCTTCCGCCCCAGATCCGGCGAGCCGGCGAGAACGGCCGTCAGCAACGCGACGGCGCCTGCCTTGTCGAGTGGTTCGTTGCCGTTGCCGCACTTGGGGGACTGCACGCACGACGGGCAACCGGTTGCGCACTCGCACGCCAGGATCGCGTCCCGTGTAGCCGTCAACCAGATCGTGGCGGCGCGAAAGCCCCGCTCGGCGAACCCCGCGCCTCCGGGATGCCCGTCATAGACCAAGATCGTCGGGCGGTTCGTGTCCGGATGAAGTGCGGTGGAGACGCCACCGATGTCCCATCGGTCCGAGGTGGCCACCAGGGGCAGCATGGCGATGGCCGCATGCTCGGCAGCATGGGCAGCCCCCGGAATCGCGACCTCGGCGACTCCCGCGCCATCCAGCATCGCCTCGGTCATGGTCCACCACACCGCCTTGGTGTGCAGCGTCCTCTCCGGCAGGTCCAGCGGGTGCTCACCCAGGACCTCCCCGCCAGGGAGCCGGCGCAGGAAGGACGTGACCTGCGTGCGCACATCCACGCTGCCGAAACACATGTCGACCGGACCCCAGGCCTGCGACTGCTCCACCCGACCAATGTCGAACGCGCTTACCGACCGCGCCTGGGTGGACCATCCCGGATCGCCGGCCACCACGATCGCGTGCGAGTCCTCAACGTCGAAGTGGGCGACCACGTAGGGCTGGCCCTGATGCACATAGACGGCCCCGGTGTGGACACTTGAGTGCGCTGCCGGGCCGTCAACGGTCCCCAGCACGCGCCCCGTTGACCGCTCGACGATGCGCACGGTCTCGCCGGTGCCACGGATCGAGACATGGTCGGTGGCTCTCTCGGGCCGGGTCCAGAACCATCCACCCGGCCGCCTGCGCAGCATCCCCTGGTCCACGAGCACCTCGAGCAGACCCATCATGGTCGGCCCGAACACGTCCGCGTCGGCTGCTGTCAGCGGCAGCTCCGCGGCGGCGGCGGCCAGGTGTGGACCCAGGACGTAGGGGTTGTGCGGATCGAGGACAGCAGCCTCGACCGGTCGCTCGAACAGCGCCTCGGGATGGTGGACCAGGTAGGTGTCCAGCGGGTCGTCACCGGCGATCAGGACGGCCAGTGAACGGGACCCGGCGCGCCCGGCGCGGCCGGCCTGCTGCCACAGGGAGGACAGGGTCCCCGGCCACCCCGCAAGCAGGACTGCATCCAGGCCGCTGACGTCGATGCCCAGCTCAAGGGCATTGGTGGCCGCCAGCCCGCGGATCGCCCCCGAGCGCAGGCGTTGCTCAAGCTCGCGTCGCTCCTCCGGCAGATAGCCGCCACGGTATGCCGCCACGGCCGGTCCGAGCGCCGGGTCCACCTCCCGAAGGGAACGCCGTGCGCTGGCCGCGACCGCCTCGACCCCCGCACGGGAGCGGGCGAAGGCCACGGTCTGGACACCGTCGACCACGAGGTCCGCCAGCAGATCGGCGGTCTCGGCCACCGCACTGCGCCGATGTGGCGCATCGCGTCCCGCATCCTCACTGCCTCCGCCGGCAACCAGTCCCGGTTCCCAGAGGCCGAAGGTCATCGACGCCCGCGGTGACCCGTCGAGCAGGACGGCGCGGACCGGCATACCGATCAGGGCTGTGGCCTGGGCCGCCGGCTCGGCGACCGTTGCGCTGGCAAGGATGAAGGTGGGGGAGGCGCCATAGCGAGCGGCCACCCGGCGCAGCCGCCGCAGCAGGGCAGCCAGGTGCGAGCCGAAGACCCCCCTGTAGACGTGGCACTCGTCAATGACGACGTAGCGGAGCGAGCGCATGAACGGAGCCCAGCGCTCGTGGCCGGGGAGCAGCGAGTGGTGGACGAGGTCCGGGTTGGTCAGCACGTACTGGCAGTGGTCGCGGATCCAGCGGCGTTCGTCCGGTGGGGTGTCGCCGTCATAGGTCGCAGCGCGCAACCCGGGGATGGCCAGTGCCGTCAGGCGTGACAGCTGGTCGGCGGCCAGCGCCTTGGTGGGGCTCAGGTACAGGGCTGTGGCGCCCCGACCGGACGGGGCGGCGGCACCGTCGAGCACGTCCGAGAGCACCGGCAACAGGTAGCCGAGGCTCTTGCCCGAGGCGGTGCCGGTCGAGATCACGACGTGAGAACCCTCATGAGCCCAGTCCGCTGCCTCACGCTGATGGGACCAGAGCGCCGTGATGCCGGACATGCTGAAGGCGGCGTACAGCTCGGGGGCGACCCAGTCGGGCCATGGCGCGACCTGCTCCTGACGGGCGGGCACCTCATGGACGTGGACGAGTCGTTCCCGCCGTCGTCCGCCGGCCAGACGTGAGAGCACCTCCGGAGGGTCAAAGACCGGTTGGCTCGCAGGCGGGTCGCTGGGCATCGCCCAAACCGTATGCCGTCCGCGCCGGCCGCGGGCTAGGCTGGTCGTCTGAGCGGCCGAGCGTGGCCCGGAGGATGAGGAGCATTGCGTGGATCTGTCGATCTCCAGCGAGTCTCGCGGTGAGGTGACCGTTGTTCACGTCGGCGGTGAGATCGACGTCTACACAGCCCCGATGCTGCGCGAGCATCTCGATGAGCACATCTCGCAGGGTCGCCACCAGCTCGTGGTCGACCTGGAGGACGTCCCCTTCATGGACTCGACCGGTCTGGGCGTCCTGGTCGGGCGTCTCAAGCTGGTCAGGGTCAAGGACGGCACGCTGAGCCTGGTGTGCTCGAGCGAGCGAATCCTGAAGGTCTTCTCGATCACCGGCCTCGACAAGGTGTTCCAGATCTATGCAAGCCTCGACGACGCACTGGCCGCGACCGTCTAGAGCCTCTCTCCGACCGTCTGAAGCCTGCGGCGACCGCCTGACGCACTGCCGGACGGTCGTTCGCACGCGCCTCTTCAGGCATCTACAATGACCCCCAGCACACCTGCCGCGGCGGGTGTGAGCCGCGTCACGAGGGGACTCGCTGGTCACCGCCAGATTCCACCGGGCGCACGTCCGAGTGCGATCGACGTCCCAGGAGGATTTGAATGCCAGGCCTTATCCGAGCCGCCGGCGCTACACCTTTGACCGTGACAGGCACGAACCTCACCTTGGTGGTTGTCGTTGCCGTGATCGCCGTCGTGGCGCTGGCCATGGGCGTCCTCTTCCGCCGGCAGGTCCTTGCCGCTGACCCCGGCACCGCCAAGATGC
>JANOHS010000508.1:0-2385 GCA_031406655.1 Micrococcales bacterium | reverse complement strand
CGACGTCCTGCGGCAGCAGGTGCGGCGGATGCTGGCGGACCCGCGCTCGCAGGCGCTGGTGGACAACTTCGCCGGCCAATGGCTGTTCATCCGCAACGTGGCCGTGTCCCAGCCGAGTCCGGAGGTGCTGACCGCCTCGAGCCGCGACCAGATCTCGGGCACGTCCTCGATCCGCACCCAGTGCAGCTGGATGTTCTGGCGATCGGTGAGGTCAGCGGTGTCCCGGGCGAAGTCGCGGGAGACCTCTCCGATGACCCGAAGCTGCCTGGTGGTGAGCGCGCCACCGTCGATGCGAACCCGGAGCATGAAGTACTTGTCCTCGAGCTCGTGCGGCTCGAGCGTGGCCGTCCGGCCACCGTCGATGCCCTGCTTGCGCTGGGTGTAGAGGCCCCACCAGCGGAGCCGGCCGCGCAGGTCATCCTCCGGGATCGAGTCGAAGCCCTCCCTGGCATAGACCTGCTCGACGCGGGCGCGCACGTTCAGCGCGTCGTCCTCGAGCTTGAACTTCTCGTTGGCGTTCAGGGGATCGAGCTCACCGAGGGCCCACTGGCCCTGGCCACCCTTGGTCCCGGTCGCGTGGCCGGCAGTCAGTGTCATAACAGCAAGTTTTGCATGTCCAAACACGAAGTAATGAATCAGTGTCAGGATGCGGACTCCCCCCGCCTTGGCGTCCTGTGTCCACGCGCGGCACCAGGGGTTGGGCGAGAATGACTGTATGACCGGCCATGACCCCGTCCTCATCACCTCGGCGGCCAAGGTGATGATCAACCTTCGCCGCTTTGGCGGCGACCGGGTCTGGGACGCTGCGATGCGCAAGCAGTACGGCCTCTGACCGTGGTCTCCCGGTGAGCCAGATGGTGCTCGAGCCGTATGACGCGCTGCGCCGGATCGCCTACCTGTTGGAGCGTTCGCGCGCTGGAAGCTATCGGGTCCAGGCCTTCCGCGCGGCGGCGACGACGGTGCTCGCCACTGACCCGGATGAGGTGCGGTCTCGCGCGGGAGCAGGAACGCTCACCGACCTGCCCGGTATCGGTAGCTCCACCGAAGCGGTCATCAAGGAGACCCTGGAAGGGAAGGTGCCGGCATACCTGAAGTCGTTGGAGGACAAGGCAGCTGAGCCCCTGGTGGCCGGTGGGCTCGAGGTGCGCACAGCCCTGCGCGGCGACCTGCACTCGCACTCGGACTGGTCGGACGGCGGGTCCTCCATCCAGGAGATGGTCGTGGCGGCGATCGAGCTGGGGCACGACTACCTCGTCCTGACCGACCACTCTCCGCGGCTGAGGATCGCGAACGGCCTGTCGCCAGAACGTCTTACCCAACAGCTGGGCGTCATCGACAGCATCAACTCGGCGGTTGGCGACTTCCGCCTCCTGAAGGGCATCGAGGTCGACATCCTGGACGACGGGTCGCTGGACCAGAGTCCGCAGATGCTCTCCCAGCTCGACTTCCGGGTGGCGTCGGTGCACTCCAAGCTGGCGATGTCGGCGGCCCCCATGACGCGCAGGATGATCGCCGCGGTCGAGAACCCGGCCACGAACGTCCTCGGGCACTGCACCGGGCGTCTGGTCGAGGGATCGCGCGGCACGCGCAACCAAAGTGTCTTCGACGCGGCCGCCGTGTTCGAAGCCTGCGCTGCTCACGGGGTCGCGGTGGAGATCAACGCGCGCCCCGAGCGCTGCGACCCACCTGACGAGCTGGTCGCCCTGGCGCTGGATGCCGGTTGCCTGTTCTCGATCGACAGCGACGCCCACGCGCCAGGGCAGCTGGACTTCCAGATCTACGGCTGCGCCCGCGCCGAGCGGCTCGGGGTGCCCGTTGAGCGGATCGTGAACACCTGGGAGATGGACCGGCTGCTCGGGTGGGCCAACCCGGCCTGAGGCGACCGGGCCCACTTTGGAGATTCGGCGCAAACTCCCCTATGCTTCGCTAGTCCTCGACGGATCCGAGCTGCTGCTCGCTGGCGGCGGGGGGTCCAGGTTGAGCACGTAGGATCCGGGTCCCCATCGTCTAGCGGCCCAGGACCCCGCCCTTTCACGGCGGTAGCACGGGTTCGAATCCCGTTGGGGATACGTAGTAAGGCCTTACCCAAGGCCCCGTAGCGCAGTTGGTTAGCGCGCCGCCCTGTCACGGCGGAGGTCGCCGGTTCGAGCCCGGTCGGGGTCGCTTATTTTTGCCCGTTGCGCCTCAGCTTCATGCAAGGCCAGGTAGCTCAGTTGGTACGAGCGTCCGACTGAAAATCGGAAGGTCGGCGGTTCGACCCCGCCCCTGGCCACCACAAACCCGCAGGTCACAGCGTTGACCCGCGGGTTTCGTTGTCCTCGGCAGCCTCCTTGCTAACAGATTTGCTAACACCGGCCCGTTCGACTGCCTTCGCGAAGACGTCTG
>JANOHS010000391.1:0-5298 GCA_031406655.1 Micrococcales bacterium | reverse complement strand
TGGAAGGCTCGAACAGGTTGGCGACCCCGCCTCGCTCTATGAGAAACCCCACTCAACGTTCGTCGCCAACTTCCTGGGTCAGTCGAACCTGTTGCCGGCGACCGTGCTCCATGTCGACGACGGCACCGCCGTGCTCGACGTGCGCGGGGTCAGCCTCCTGCTTCCCGCGGCGTTGTTGCCCGAGGGCGAGAAGAAGGTCTGGCTCGGTGTCCGTCCGGAGAAGCTCCGCCTGGTCGACGGCCCGTCGGAGGCTCTGAACACCCTCGCCGGTGTGGTGACCGATGCGTCGTTCACGGGGGTGGCCACCAGCTACCTGGTCCGGATGCCCTGGGGTCAGGAGCTGACCGCAGTCCAGCAGAACAACGGGATGGCGCGTGCGGTCACGGGTGACACGGTCACCCTCGGCTGGGCCCCGGACCATGGCTTCGCCCTGGACGCCAGTCAGGACGCCCACGCTGGTGAGGACTTCGAGGACGTGGAGGCCCCCTAGATGGTTGCCATCACCTCGGTCCAGCCTGCGCAGTCAAGTCCACCGGCCCGCAGGGGCAGGTGGACGCCATACCTGCTCCTGCTCCCGGGGATGCTCTGGCTGGTCATCTTCTTCGTCGTGCCGACGATCTCGTTGGCGTCACAGTCCTTGCAGACCGGCAACATCGAGGAGGGCTACGTCCAGACGTGGAACTTCCAGACCTACGCCGACGCCGTCGGTCAGTACTGGCCCCACTTCGTCCGCTCCCTCGGCTACGCAGCGTCCGCCACGACACTCTCACTGTTGCTGGGATACCCGCTGGCGTACTTCATGGCTCAGAAGGCGGGCCGTTGGAAGAACATCCTGCTGGTCCTGGTGATCGCTCCGTTCTTCACCAACTTCCTGATCCGGACCTTGGCCTGGCAGACCATCCTGACCGAGACCGGCTGGGTGACAGGGTTCGCCCGCTGGAGCCACCTGACCACCGTGCTGCAGTGGATGGGGCTCACGAACAACGACCAGCTGATGTCGTCCAAGTTCGCCGTCGTGACCGGCCTCACCTACAACTTCCTGCCGTTCATGGTCCTGCCGCTGTACGCCACCCTCGAGCGGCTGGACCACCGGCTGGTCGAGGCGTCCGGTGACCTCTATGCGTCCGCCTTCGAGACCTTCCGGCGGGTGATCTGGCCGCTCTCGCTGCCCGGTGTGGTCGCCGGCACGCTGCTCACCTTCATCCCCGCGGCAGGAGACTTCATCAACTCGAGGTTGCTGGGCAACACGCAGACCGTCATGGTGGGACAGGTCATCGACGGGCAGTTCCTTCGGGTCCTCGACTACCCGATCGCGGCCGCGCTGTCGTTCATCCTGATGATGACGATCGTGCTCCTCGTGGGGCTCTACGTCCGGCGCGCGGGCACCGAGGAGCTGGTCTAGGTGGCGTGGATCCGCAAGCGCCTGATCGCCATGGTGGCCATGGTGGTCCTCTTCTACATGCTGCTGCCCAACCTCGTGGTGGTCATCTTCAGCTTCAACAAGCCCAACGGTCGCTACAACTACGAGTGGGCGCGGTTCTCCACCGACGCCTGGCTGAACCCCTGCGGACCGCCCGGACTCTGCGATGCAGTTGGCCTGAGCCTGCAGGTCGGGCTGATCGCCTCGCTGGTTGCCACTGTCCTGGGGACGATGGTCGCGTTTGCGCTGGGGCGCCACCGGTTCCGTGGTCGCGCCGCCACGAACCTGCTGATCTTCATGCCGATGGCCACCCCCGAGGTCGTCATGGGGTCGAGCCTGCTCACCCTGTTCATCGCCATGGGCATCCCGACCGGCCGGACGACGATCCTGATCGCCCACATCTTGTTCTGCCTGTCCTTCGTCGTCGTGACGGTCAAGGCTCGGGTGGCCTCGCTGGACCCCCGGCTGGAGCAGGCGGCCGCCGACCTCTACGCCAACGAGCTCCAGACCTTCATCCGCGTCACCCTGCCCCTGGTGGCTCCTGGGATCCTGGCCGGCGGCCTGCTGGCGTTCTCGCTCTCGTTCGACGACTACATCATCACCAACTTCAACGCCAGCCCGAGCTCGATCACCTTCCCGATGTATGTCTGGGGTGCGGCGCAGCGGGGAACTCCGGTGCAGATCAATGTCATCGGCACGGTGATGTTCCTCGCGGCGCTGACCTTGGTCGCGGTGGGTCAGCTGATCAGCAACCGACGCTCCAAGGTCGCTGCCTGACCGTGTTGGCCGAGGCTGCCTTCGAGCAGGCATCATCCACCCCGTTGTGGCTGGACGACAGCCGCAGACCGCAGCCGCGCGCGCCCCTCCTAGGCGACCAGGATGTCGACCTGGTGGTTGTCGGCGCGGGGTTCACCGGGCTGTGGGCCGCCCTGCTCGCGCTGGAGGAGGACCCCGGGCGTGACGTGGTGGTGCTGGAAGCAGCACGACTGGGCTGGGCCGCGACCGGGCGCAACGGTGGCTTCTGTGCGGCCAGCCTCACCCATGGTGCAGGTAACGGCCTGACCCGGTGGCCCGCTGACATGCCGCTGTTGCAGCGACTGGGCGCGGCCAACCTCGACGCGATCCAGGAGACGATCCGCGAACACGGCATCGACTGCGACTTCGAGCGCTCCGGGGAGCTCGATGTGGCCATCGAGCCGTGGCAGCTCGAGGACCTGCGGAGCCTCCACGCGACGATGCGCGAGCTGGGCCAGGAGGTTGAGCTCCTGGGTGCCGAGCAGACCCGCGCCCTGGTCAGCTCGGCCACCTACCTGGGCGGGCTGCTGGACCGGAGAGGTGTCGCGATGGTCAATCCCGCGCTGCTGGCCTGGGGCCTGGCTGATGCCGTCGAGGGAGCGGGGGGCCGGATCCACGAGGTGACCAGGGTTCGCCGGCTCCGTCGGGCCGGGGACGGGGTCGAGCTGAGCACCGCGACCGGGACGGTGCGCGCCAGGGCGGTGGTCCTGGCCACGAACGTCTTCCCCTCTCCGCTGCGGCGGGCCCGTCCCTACGTCGTCCCGGTGTGGGACCACATCATCGCCACCGAGCCGCTGAGCCAGAGCCGGCGCGACTCCTTGGGATGGCAGGGTCGGCAGGGCGTCGGTGATGGCGGGAACCAGTTCCACTACTACCGTCTGACCGCCGACAACCGGCTCGTCTTCGGCGGCTATGACGCGCTCTACTACTACGGTTCCGACCTGTCCGCGCGACGTCAGCGTCGGCCGGAGACCGAGCAGCTGCTCTACCACCACATGCTCGCGACCTTCCCCGGGCTGCAGGGGGTGCGGATCACGCACACCTGGGGTGGAGCCATCGACACGTCAACCCGGTTCAGCGCCTCGTGGCACCGGGCGTTCGGGGGCCGGGTCGTGTCCGTCCTGGGATACACGGGTCTGGGCGTCGGCGCGTCCCGGTTCGGCGCCCAGGTGTGTCTGGACCTGTTGGCGGGGCGGGACAACGAGCGGACCCGGCTGGAGATGGTGCGCCGTCCGCCGGTGCCATGGCCACCAGAACCATTGCGCTGGTTGGGGATCCAGATGACACGACGCAGCATCGCTCGCGCTGACGCCAATGAAGGAAGGCGCGACGCCTGGCTCCGGCTGCTGGACAGGGTGGGTCTGGGTTTCGACTCCTGAGCAGGGTTCCCTCCAGCGAAACTAGGATCGCTCACATGACTCGCTACGGGCCTCAGTTCGGACCTGACATCACGTTCCTGGGCGTTCCCCGCTGCGACCTGGACGAGCCCGAGTCGTATGCCGGCGCGGACGTCGTGATCCTCGGGGCGCCCTTTGACGGTGGCACCTCCCACCGCCCGGGCGCGCGGTTCGGCCCCATGGCGATCCGGATGACGGACTACCTGCCGCACGACGGCTCCCGACCGAGTCTCGCCCTTCGAACGGACGCCCTGGCGGACCTCAGGGTCCTTGATGCCGGCGACGTCGAGATGTACTCCGGCGACATCGAGAAGGCCCTCCCCGCGCTCGAGGCGGCCGTCGAGAAGGTGACCCGCGCGGGCGCCATACCGGTCGTGCTCGGCGGGGACCACTCCATCGCGTTTCCCGACGCCAAGGGAGTGGCCAACGTGCTCGGGTTCGGCCGGGTCTCGATGCTTCACTTCGATGCGCACGCCGACACCGGCAACATCGAGTTCGGTTCCCTGTGGGGCCATGGCCAGCCGATGCGTCGGCTGATCGAGTCCGGGGCCTTGCGTGGCGACCGGTTCCTCCAGATCGGGTTGCGCGGCTACTGGCCCCCTCCGGAGACGCTGGACTGGATGGCCGGCCAGGGGATGCGCTCCTACGAGATGACCGAGATCGGCCGTCGTGGGCTTCAGGAGTGCCTGGCCGAGGCCTTCGTCATCGCGATGGATGAGTGTGACGGCGTGTTCCTCTCCGTCGATATCGACGTCTGCGACCCCGGCCACGCCCCGGGCACGGGCACCCCCGAGCCGGGCGGACTGTCCGCCCGCGAGCTGCTGGACTCGGTGCGGCGGATCGCCCTGGAGCTGCCTGTCGTGGGAGTCGACGTCGTCGAGGTGAGTCCTCCGTACGACCACTCGGACATCACTGCCGCGCTGGCCAACCGGGTTGTCCTGGAAGCGCTGTCGGCCATCGCCCGTCGCCGTCACGACCTCAGGGACGGGACCACCTGGAACCCGGCTCGGCCGCTGCTGGATCGCTGACCCTCAACCGTTCGGTCAGACCTTGCTGAACCTCCGGCGCCGTGGCCTGCCCGCATGGTGCAATGCAGCCATGACGACAGAGCGCCTCAACACGCTGCACAATGTTCTGGAGGACATCGACGGCCGGCTGAGGGCGGGTGAAGCCGTCGAAGGCAAGGTCTGGCCCTCTGGCTTCGGTGCCTTGGACAGGACGCTGACCGGCGGGTTCCGCTCTGGTGAGCTGGTCCTGCTGGGCGGCCCGCCCGGCTTGGGGAAGACCACGCTCGCTCTCCAGATGATTCGCAACCTCGTCACGGCCGGCCACCACGCGGTCTACTTCTCCTACGAGCACGACACCCAGTCCGTGCTAGAGCGGCTGATCGTCATGGAGGCGGCCGAGATCGCCGGTTCCAACGCGGTCATGTTGCCCAGGGTCCGTCAGGCGTTCGAAGGGCGACGCGCCGCGGAGCTGTCCCTTGAGGAACGACTTGCCGGTACCGAGGGCGGTGCGGAGGCGGTTCAGGCGCTGCAGGACTTTGGCCCACGGCTGCACGTGCACCGTTCCAGCGGAGCCCACACCGACGTCCAGTCCGTGAGAGAGGCGATCGAGAGGATCCGTGAGGCCACGGGCCAGACGCCGTTCGTCGTCATCGACTACCTGCAGAAGGTCTTCGTCCCC
>JANOHS010000428.1:0-5477 GCA_031406655.1 Micrococcales bacterium | reverse complement strand
CGGTTGACGTGCTCGTCGACTTCACGCTCACGACGCTGCCATTTCTCGGTCCAGAACCACGCCTGGTCGGCTGGCACAGGCAGTGCCGCACGCAGCTCGATCACACCGTCATCGCGCTCGAGGATCTCGACCTGCGCGCCCGGCTCATCCAGATGCATCCGCCGGCGTAGCTCGCTGGGCAATGCGATGAGCCCGCGGGACTGCAGCCCGACGTAGCCGTGAAAAGTCATGTCACCACTATGCTCGTTCGGCAGAGAAGCCGCAAGACGGTATTACTGTTTTGCCGCAACAGGTGCCGTCGGGTGAGACCCACTGTCACAGCAGCACCTCGAGGGCATGCAGGAGTGCGGGCATCGCCCTTGGAAAGGCTCGGGCGACCGCGACCAGCTGCGCTGGTTGGCCACCGCCGCGTAGCCATCTGCGTAGCGCCTCGTGGGCGACATCCGAGCCGGCCGTGTTCCGAAGGCGGTAGGTGTCCACGATGGTCCTGGGGCGCTGTACAGGCCGATGGTCGTGGTGTCGTCCACCGGAACTGTTGTCCGCCCGATGTCAAAGGTCGCCTGGTCGAAGCTGTGCCATTGAACGGCTCCTCCGAGCCGCGGATGCCATCTGTCGCGAGGCAGCGCGATGTCGTGCCGGGCGGGAATTGCATCGGTGAGATCGTGTCGCGCGAGCGCTGACAGCAAACAGATGGTCGGCTTGGTCGTCGTGACCGAACGAGATCCACACCTATCTGACCGCTTGAATCTTTCGATCCCCGTGCGGGCGCTTCGCTAGAGTCCACGCATGAAGGCAGCAGTCCACACCAGGTACGGCCCGCCCGAAGTGGTTCGGATCTCGGAGGTGGAGCAGCCCGCAGCCAAGGACCACGAGGTGCTCGTCAAGGTTCACGCGACAACCGTGAACCGGACGGACTGCGCGTGCCGGGCCGCCAAGCCGTTCTTCATGAGGTTGTTCACCGGGCTCACCGGGCCACGAGCCACGATCCTCGGGAACGAGTTTGCGGGAGAGGTCGAGGCAGTCGGCGCCAACGTCACGTCTTTCAAGGTCGGTGACAGGGTCTTCGGTTACAACGAGGGCCCGTTCGGTGCTCATGCGGAGTACCTGTCGATTCCCCAGGACGGTTCGCTCGCGACCATGCCGGCGAACGTGTCCTACGAGCAGGCCGCTCCCGGTACCGAGGGTTCGCACTATGCCCTCTCGCACATCAGGGCGGCGAAGATCCGGAGCGGGCAGGACGTCCTGGTCAACGGGGCAACCGGGGCTATCGGCTCGGCGGCGGTCCAGCTGTTGAAGAGTCTCGGCGTCAACGTGACCGCGGTCTGCGACACGGACAACCTCGAGCTGGTCAGGGGCCTGGGTGCCGACAGGGTCATCGACTACACGACCGAGGACTTCACCAAGGACGAACAGAGGTATGACGCGGTCATCGACTCGGTCGGCAAGAGCTCGTTCGGCCAGTGCAAGCGCCTCCTGAAACCGGGCGGGGTCTACCTCTCGTCGGAGCTGGGTCCCCGGGCCCAGAACCCGTTCCTGGCCCTGCTCGCTCCGGTACTTGGCAGCAGGAAGGTCCTGTTCCCCATCCCCAAGCATGACCAGCAGATGGTGGGGTACTTCAGGGAGCTGATCGAGTCCGGACAGCTCACGCCGGTCATCGACAGGACCTATCCCTTGGACCAGATTGTCGAGGCCTACCGGTACGTCGAGACCGGGCGGAAGATCGGCAACGTCGTCATCAGTGTCGAGCATTCGCAATAGTTTCGAGTGTCGAAGGGTCGATGACCTCCACGGAGATCAGGGTGACGCCGAGGTCGCGGATCTTGGTGAGCAGCCCGTGCAGCTCCGCCTGGTCGGCGACGACCCCGGTAAGGCTGGTCGTCCCGTCGTCCTCATGGGTCAGGCTGAGGTCACCGAACCACGGTGACCAGTGGTCGTCGAGGTGCTCGGCCACCCGAAGCCGGTAGCCCGCGGGCATCGTTCGCTTGGGGGACCTGGTCATGACGACCCGACCTCCGCGGTTGCCCTGATGGTCCGGCGGCTGATGGTTCGGCGGCTGACGCGGCGACGGATGACGTACTCGGCGACGGCCAGGTTGATGGCCCAGCCGGCGCCCAGGCTCAGGTCGGCGGCGAGCTCGCTGGTGCCGAAGGCCGCCTTTCCGATGCCCAGGGTGAACGTCTGGGTGCCGGCGCCCAGGGCCAGGGCGTAGGCGCGTGTCATCCACGCCTGGTGGCGGGCGACGTCACCGCCGCGGATCGCGGCGAAGCCGATGATGATGCTGGCGGCCATGCCCGACCCGAACGCGAGCCGGAACAGGTACGACAGCTCGCCGGTGCCGGTCTGGCGGGGGTAGAACTGGGTCATCCAGAGCGCCGAGAACGCCACCGCCATGCCCAGGACCACCACGACCCGTCCGGAAGCGCGGTGCCAGCGGGGCCGGCGACGCCGGAAGGCGGAGGAGAACTGGAAGGCGCCGAGGACGGCATACGGGATGGCGCACATGATGTGCACGACCACGGGCAACGGTGAGGCGGCGATGCGCGGGTTTGCCGGCATGAGGTGGGGTCCGCCGAACACCTCGACCAGGCGCATCGACCCGGCTATGGCGGGGATCAGGACCAGGGCGACCAGCGCGAACGGCACCCACCCGCCCCGCCCGGACGACCGGGCGGGGCGCGCTGGCGTGTGGACGGTCACTTGGCGCCAGTCGGGTCGAGCTGTGAGCTGACGGTGCTGGGCACGGACGCGGTGGCCGGGGTGCGCTGCTCGCGCCACAGGGAGTAGCCGAGGCCGACCATGGCGACGCCGGTCGGGATGGCGAAGAGCCTGAAGTTGACCTGCGGCACAACGGGGATTGCCGCGGTTGCGACGGCGCCGACGGCGAGGAGCGCGGCGGCCCACCGGGCCAGGACGTTGGCGCGGAAGAGCGCGATGCCGAAGAGCACGCTGCCGCCCAGGAAGCCGACGCCCATGAGCGAGATGAGGGGCTGGATCAGGCCGAGGTCGCCGGCCGCGTGGCCGCCTGGAACAGCCACGGCAAGGACGTCGCTGACGTAGCCGGGTGAGGTGGCGGCGACGGTGGGCAGGACGACCGCTGCGATGACCTCGACGCTCAGCATGGCCAGGAAGCCGACGCTGAACACCAGGTAGCCGATCAGGCCGAGGACTCCGATCGCCTTGACCTGGCGCAGGTACATGCCGGTGATGCCGGCGAGCGACAGCGAGGCGAACAGCACCTTCATCGTCTGGCGGACCTTCCACTCGGTCGTGGTGACAAGGGAGAGGTCCAGGTTGGGGTGCTTGATCTGGACGGCGATGAACAGCAGGCCCCCGACGACGGCGGAAACGCCGGCCGCCCGGGTGAGGTTGGTGGTGGTGATGGTCATGTCCGGCTCCTACGTTTCTGAGTTTCCGCGGCGGGCGCTGCGGGGTTGACTCGAAAGTAGGCACCGGGGGGGTGACCCCGCGTCACCCAACGATGTGAGTGGCGATGTGAGATCTGGCTGTCGGACCGGCTACATCAAGCGGCGTTCGCGTGCGCGGCGGACCGCCGCCTGGCGGGTGGTGACCTGGAGCTTGGTGAAGATGTGTTTGGTGTGGGTGCGCAGCGTGTTGTGCGAGACGAACAGCTCGCGGGCGATCTGCGGCCCGCTCAGTTCACTGGCCAGCAGCCTGAGCACCTGCAGCTCCCGCTCGCTCAACGAGTCTGGTGAGGACGGCGCCGGCCGCTGCCCCGGGTCGGGGGCTTGCGGGTCGGCATACTCGCCAAGGTTGAGCAGGCGACGCGCGTGGTCGCGAGCGATGCCCTGGTGCTCGGCGTCACGTAGGAGCTCCAGCATGGGAGCGCCTTCGTCGAGGAAGAGCCGCACGTAGCCCCCTGGCTCGGGCGCCTCGTCCCAGGCCTGGCCAAGGGACTGCAGGGCCTGCGCCCGATCTCCCTGGGCGTCGTGTGCCAGGGCCTGCAGCATGCGGATCTCGAGCAGACTCCCGGCGCGACCAGAACTCTCCGCGGCCTCGAGCAGACGGTCCAGCAGGGGCACCGCGTCGTCGATCGCGCCGGTGTCCGGATGGGCCCGGTGCTGCGCGATCAGCAGGCGCACCAGGGTGAGGTGGTCGAACTCGCTCAGGTAGTTGGCATCGCCGGTGGCGGACACGCCTCGTTCCTGGGCCCAGTCAGCGGCCTGCGACAGGTTGCCGTGGGTGATCCGGACGCGGGCCTTCATCGCCGCAATCGGGCGCACGTCCGGGAAGAAGCCTGGCCGGTAGAGCTGCTCCGCCTGGTCCAGGAGGCTGATGGCTTCCTGCGGGTCGCCCTCGGCGTGGGCGAGCCGTCCCATCGCCACGAACCACCGGTATCGGCTCTCGGTCATCGGCCCAGTCTCGACGAACACTGCGGCGGTCTTGAGGTGTCGCCTGGCGGCCTCAAGGTCCCCGGCTTGGCATTCGATCTCGCTCAGCCCCACGTGCAGCTCGGCGGTTGCCCGCGCCACCCGCTTGCCATGGGTCTCGGCCTGCTGCAGTGCACGCTCGTAGAGCCGGCGTCCAGTGCTGGGCCGACCTGCTGCCAGCCACATGTCAGCGAGCACAACGGTGCTGCTGAGCTCGTCGACCAGGTTGCCGGCCGCGTGCAGGCTTGCCACCGCTTGCGTGAACGTCTCCAGCGCGCTCGTCACGTCACCGTCCGCCCACGCGGCGAGCCCGAGGAGCCCCTCCCCACCGCCCCTCGCCTGATGGTCGCTGGGGCCGGCCAGGTCGAGGGCCTGCCGGGCGTATTCCGCGGTACCCGCCACGTCGCCGCGGGCCTGCGCGAGCGCGGCGCGGTGGACGGCGATGGTCGCCGGCAGCGTGCGGAGATCTTCGGTGTCAGCCCAAGGGGGCTTCGCCCCGTCCGGTGCGGAGGCCAGCCCCTGTTCCGCGTCGTCGAGTCGGGCCTCGACGGCGTCGAGGTCGCCGGAGACCATGAGCCTGAATCCGAAGAAGACGCTGAGCACGGGACTGCGCCGGACGACGTCATCGGGGAGCACCTTCAGCCAGCCGAGCATGATGGTTTCTTGCCGGTTGCGTCGGATCGCCGGCACAGCCAGCTCCATCAGGTAGGCGGCATGGTCGAAGTCCCGGGCCGCCAGTGCGTGCCTGACCGCCTCCTCGGTCAGGTCGTGGCCCTCGTACCAGTGGCTCGCGCGCTGGTGCAGCCGCGGAACCAGGTCCGGTTGCTCGGCGAGCAGGTGCGCCTGAAGCACGTCGGCGAAGAGGTGGTGATAGCGGTACCACTCCCTCCGATCATCCAGGGCGATGAGGAAGAGGTTGGCTCGCTGCAGGGTCGTGAGCATGTGGCTTCCGTCGTCGCGGCCGGTGACGGCGTCACACAACGGCCCCGTGAACCGGTCGAGGACCGCTGTGTGCAGCAGGAACTCGCGCACTGGCTCAGGCTGGTGCGCCAGCACCTCCTCGACGAGGTAGTCCACGATGTACCGGTC
>JANOHS010000385.1:0-3151 GCA_031406655.1 Micrococcales bacterium | reverse complement strand
CCCCCGCCCGGCCGGGGGGGGGCGCCCGGCGCCCAAACCACCCCCCTTTAATTCACCCCCGCCGCCCCGGGGGGGGGGGGGGGCCCCCCCCCCCACGGGCGGCCCCCCCGACTCCGGAACCGGGGGCGGCAGCAGGGCCAGGCCCGTGCCGTTTCCGGCCCAGATCAACGGCGGGGGAACCTCTGGCGGACGACAGCGTTCAGGTCGCGAAGGGGGCCACCGGCGCGCCAGACGATCTCGGCCCAGGCTGACCGAAGCTGGGCGAGGCCGGTGCTGGGCCACAGGACAGCCCGGATGCGGTCGCTGCGCCGCCGGTTGGTGGCAGCGGCGTGGAGCACCTCGCGGGCGTCCGCGGTGAGGCCCTGCGGGACCGGACCCGGCGCTGCATAGCGCGTGCGTTCGAGCGTCTGGACGACCCTGCCGAGGGCTGCGGAGGCGGCACCATCAAGGTCCGCCGCCCGGTCGTAGTACGCCTGCAGCTGTCGGGGGGTGCGGCTCGGCGCGGGCGCGATCCCCAGGTCGCCAAGGGATGAGGTGAGCAGCTCCCACTGGACCTCTACGCGCTGGGCAGCAGTGCGCGCCGCCATGAGCCTTCGTCGACGATGCCAACGCGCAGCCGTTGGCACGACCAGGGAGCCGAGCAGGCCGATCAGGAGGCCGAGCACGACCAGTCCCCAGCCGCTGGTCAGCCACTTGAGCACGGAGGCGGGGCTGAGGCCCACCTCTGTGGTTGTGCCGTCACCGCTCGAGAGATCTCCCACATCCTCTGGTGCGGTGTTTCGCGGGGCCGGTGTCGTCGCACCGTCACCGGTGGCGCCGCCGGTAGGAGTTCCGCCAGGGGTCACGGGGATGGCGTACCCCGGAGGCGCGGCCCGCGACGGTGTTGGTTCGAACCGGGTCCAGCCGATGCCATCGAGATAGACCTCTGGCCAGGTGTGGGCATCCGCCGCGGTGACGGTCCAGACGCCCTTGCTCCCTCTCCCGGGCAGAAAGCCGATGGCCATGCGTGCCGGGATCCCGGCAGCGCGCGAGATCATGACCATGGCGGTCGCGAACTGCACGCAGTAGCCCTGTTTGGTGACCAGGAAGTTCGTCAGCGGATCCAGGCCGGCATCGTTGCCCGACCGGTCGGTGACCGGCGGAGCCAGGATCAGGGAGTAGCTGAAGCCTCCCGTGGCACGCAGGTACTGCTGGATGGCCATGGCCTTGTCGTAGACAGAGTCCTGGCCGGAGGTCAGGCGTTCGGACAGTGCGGTGATGGTTCTGGCGGACCGCTCGTCCAGGGTCAGGACGTTGTCGACCGGTCCTTCGAAGGAGATGGACGGCCCGGAGCCCCTCCGGAGCATCGCCGTTGTGGGCTCGAGCCGCCAGTAGGACACGGCGTAGGAGTCGGGTCGTTCGGCCACCCTGATGTCCTGGGTGCCGGGGTCCAGCCCCCACTCGACCCCGCCCAGGTCGGCCGCGATCAGCGGGTACGGAGCAGCGAGGTCGGGCTCGTCGAGCAGGTTGCGGTCGAAGACCATCGCGAAACGCTTCCTGGGGACCTCGGTCGTGAGCCCGGTGGGTTCGGGGACGTCCGGGTTCGACGCCAAGGCAGGCGGACGAGCCCGCTGAGGTCGCCATACCCCCCGGTCGGAGTCGTAGAGGGAGCTCACGGCGACTCGCAGCGGAGGCGGCGAGGTGTCTGCAGTGGTGTACTCCAGCACCGGGGCCGTGCTCCGGTTGTTGAGATCCGCTGCCAGGTCGAGGCTCAGCGAGAAGCCGACCGTGCGGGAGCCGTTGCCGTCGGCCAGCCCGTTCCGGCCAAGTCCGGACAGGAGGAACCTCGGTGGCAGGTGGGGGAGGACCACCGGCATGATGGTGGCCGCCACCAGCGCCGCTACGCCCAGCATTCGTGCGGTCGAGGCATGTTCGCGCAGGCCCAGGGAGCCGAGGCTCTCCCGGACCGGAGTACGGGGGACGGCCAAAGTGGTCGCCCAGCGGCGGAGGGTGGCGCTTCCCTGCCGGGCGACGAGGACGAGCCATATCGCGGCGGCTGCGAGGAAGAAGATGAACGGCAGGGACGAGCCGCTGTTCGCGGCGGCGGCCAGGAACGCGATCAGCAGCGGCAGTCCTGCCAGCGAGGGGGAGTCGCGAGTGACGGCGAGATAGTCCACCGCCAGGGCGATGAGCGCGAGGGCGCATCCCACCACGAAGGCCAGCCCGGGGGTCGTTGGTGCGGGGGCGGAGTACGCGTTCACCGTGACGACGGCATCGGTGATGAGAGTGCCTGCGAACCCCAGGGTCTCGAACGTCGGCAGGCCGTGCCAGAGATGACCTTGTCCGTAGACCGCACTTGCGCCCAGCAGTGCACTCACCAGCTGAACCATCAGCACCTGCCAGTCGCGCAGGGCCAGTGACCTGGCGCCGGTACCGCTGAGGGCGATCACCGCGAGCAGGACCAGCGTGCCCTTCAGCCAGGTCGGCTCGATCAGAAGGGTGGAGATCGGCCAGGCCGCGGTCAGCGTGGCGATCGCGGCCAGCGTCGCATCGACGCCGCGGCCCTTCACCGCACGGCTCCGCTCGTGACCGTGGTGCCAGCCGACACGTTGTCCCACGCCTGGGCGACGGTCATCTCCGAGCCCACGACGCAGGTGCTCCAACCCGCGGCGGCAACCGGCAAGGCCATCGTTCGCGCCTGCTCGGTCGGCGTCCGGGCTCCCCGCTGGAAGGTCGTGGAGTCGAGCAGGAACAGGAGACCGGTGCCGCCCGGCTGCCGCAGGGCCGCAATCCGGCGCAGGACGGCCTCGTCGTGGTCTGTGACGATGGCGATCACCAGGCCGCCGGCCGTGGTCAGTGGGTGTGCCCAGTGGAGCACTTCCTCGAACTGCTGGTCCGAGCCGAGGCGGGCCACGGCCAGCGAGGCCAGCGCATCGTCGATCTCGATGGTCTGGGTCGCCAAGCCCTCAGCCACGGTCTCGTGGCTCACCAGGTGCAGGGCGTAGCTGTTTGTGGACAGGTGAGCGGCGATGGATGCCGCTGCGGTGACTGCCCATTCGAACGATCCCGTGGCCCCCGGGGCGTGATGTCCGGTCGCGCGCGAGTCCACCACGATGACGGCCCTGCGCCTGGCCGGTCGATCCACCAGGCGCACCAAAAGCTCGGACCGGTG
>JANOHS010000341.1:0-5027 GCA_031406655.1 Micrococcales bacterium | reverse complement strand
GCTCGACGAGTCGGGCGAGTTCCTGCGCAAGGCCGGAGCCGAGTACGGCACCACGACCGGCCGCCCCCGCCGCTGCGGCTGGATCGACACGGTGGTCGGGCGTTACGCCACGCGCATCAACGGCGTCACCGACTTCGTGGTCACCAAGCTCGACATCCTCACCGGGCTCGACCAGCTGCCGATCTGCGTGGCCTACGACGTCGGCGGCGTGCGCCATGACGAGATGCCGATGAGCCAGAGCGACTTCCACCACGCGACACCGATCTACGAGTACCTCCCTGGCTGGACCGAGGACATCTCGGCCTGTCGCACGTTCGAGGAGCTGCCGCCCAACGCCCGGGCCTACGTCCTGCGGCTCGAAGAGCTCATCGGCGCCCGGGTGTCCACGATCGGTGTCGGCCCCGGCCGCGACGAGATCATCGAGCGCTACTCCATGCTCGGCTGACCCTTGCTCACTCCAGGCCGGTTTGCTCACCTCAGGCCGCTCGATGACGCCGAATCGGGCTCCGAAAGCGGTTTGAGGTGAGCAAGGGAGCGAATCGGCGGAGGTCTGGGGTCTAGCCGGCCACCTCAAGGATGGTCATCCGGTGGGCAGCGCGAGTCAGGGCCACGTAGAGAACCCGAACGCCGCCCGGCGACTCTGCCGTGATCTCTGCGGGATCCACGATGACGGTGGCGTCGTACTCGAGGCCCTTGGCCGACATGGGGTCCACGACAGCGGCCCGACCCGTCGAGCCGCCGATCACCGACCTGAGCGCCGCCGCCCACCGGGCCGGCGCGATGACGGCGATCGACCCCTCGACCTCGCGCAGCAAGGCGTCCACGGCGTCGGTGACGGCGGTGGTGATCTCCGCCGCCGGAACCGATGTGGTGATCGGCACGACGCCGGTCTCCCGAACGGCCTGCGGGATGTCGGCGTCGGGCACCTCGGCCAGGATCACGCCGGCGGCGTAGTCGAAGATCTCGCGGGCGTTGCGGTAGTTGGTGTCCATGTGGAACAGCGAGCGCACCTGGCTGCCGAACGCCTCCTCACGGGCACGACTCGCCTCGGCCGCATCGGGCCAGGACGCCTGTGCCGCGTCGCCGACCACAGTCCACGACGACCAGCGACCACGCCGACCGAGCATCCGCCACTGCATCGGGGAGATGTCCTGGGCCTCGTCGATCAGCACGTGTGCGTACTCTTCGGGCTCGTCCAGCCGACCCTTCATCAACCGCTCGAGCATCGTGCGCGGAGTGACCTCATACCCCGTTCGAGCGGCTTCCCAGGCGGCGTCGTTGCGCGTCGAGACCGCCGGGAGTTCATGGCCCGAGTCGTCGTCGAGCTCGTCGAACTCGTAGAAACCGCGCTCCTCCTGCTCTGGCTCGTGCATCGGGCCGAGCCGCGAGGCGATGTCGTCGATCAGAGCGACGTCAGCGACCGACCACGTTCCGGCATCGATCGCGGCCGCGATGGAGTCACTCAGAATGGTGGCTTCCGAGCTGCTCAGCACCCCTGCGGCGTAAATCTGCGTCCGCTCGGGCTCCGCCAGCCACAGCAGCACCTCGCGCGCATCCAGCGGTCGCCACCACTGGCGCACGAACGACTCGACGTCCCCATGGGCCAGGAACTTGTCGATGAAGACCGAGCGCTCACCCTCGCGGTCGCTGGCCCAGGCAGCCTCGGCGAGCGCCTGTGTGGCCGCCGCGAGGGCCAGGTTGCGCTGGTGGACGCGCAACACCCGGGTGCGGACCCGGTCCAGCTCAGCGGAGTCGAGCCGGATCGCCCGGCCGGCGACGAAGACGCGCAGCTGGGTCGGCGCATCGGGGATGTCGGCCCGGGCGGCTCGGGCGAGGACCCGGCGAATCCTCATCGAACCCTTGATCGCCGCGGCCGCGGGGGTGTCGAGGCGCTCGGTGGTCACCCCGTCGACGACGTCGCCGAGGGACCGCAGCGTCACGGTCTCCTCACCGAGGGAGGGCAGGACGCGCTCGATGTATGCCGTATACGCCGCGGAGGGTCCGACGACCAGAATCCCGCCGGACTCGTAGCGGCGGCGGTCGGAGTACAGCAGGTATGCCGCCCGGTGAAGTGCCACGACGGTCTTGCCGGTGCCGGGACCCCCGGAGATCTCGGTGACTCCCCTGGCTGGTGCTCGGATCGCCTCATCCTGATGGCGCTGGATGGTGGCGACGATGTCGCGCATCCGGGCGCCACGGGTGCGGGTCAGGGCTGCCATGAGTGCGCCGTCACCAACGACGACGAGATCCTCCGGCGGCTCGGGGACCATGAGGTCGTCCTCGATGCCGATGACATCAGAACCTTTGCAGCGCAACACTCGTCGTCGCACAACCCCCATCGGCTCGACCGGCGTCGACCGATAGAAGGGTGCAGCGGCGGGTGCGCGCCAGTCGATCACGAGCGGCTCGTACTCGTCGTCCCGGACCCCCAGCCGACCGATGTACCGGGTCTCACGGTCGGCGCCGTCAGTGGTGTCGTGATCGAGGTCCAGCCGCCCGAACACGAGGCCTTCGTACTGCGTCTCCAGCGTTGCCCGTCGCTTGTTGGCGTTGAACACCAGGGCGTCGCGTTCGAACAGGCCGGTGATCTCTTCATCGCGGACGTCGCCGGTCCGGTCGGTCCGGCCGCGCGCCAGACCCTCGGCCTCAACCAGCAGGGCCCGCGCCGTGGCCTTCGTGAGCTCGTTGTAGACCTTGTCGACGTGAGCCTGTTCGACGGCGATCTCGTCCGCGACCGCGTCCGGGGTCACCGGGGCGCCAGGACGTGCTGAAGGGTCGATCGGCTGATCCGAAACGGTCACTGCCCCGCCTGTGTCGTGGTGTGGAACGCTGGCTCGAAGAGAGCGGTAGGGGAACGCGTTTCCCGCGTGCGAACGCACGAGTCTAGTCCGCACCGGCCCCACCGGCGGACCACCGGGCGCAGGACACGCCAGCGAGAGGTACACGAAAACTTGGCAAGGGGTTTACGAAAGTCGTTGAATTTGCGAGAGTGTTTGTAGCCGGTTGACCGGCCGGGTGTGAAGAGTCGCAGGTCCCCCCACTCGCGACCACGCGCCTGGTCGCGACGCCCCCGGGAGATGCACCCCCTGCCTCCCGGGGACGTCGCGACACATCAGCAGCCACGTATACGCTTACCGCCCGTGAAGGTTCTCGTCATTGGCAGCGGTGCTCGTGAGCACGCCATCGTCAAGGCTCTGACGCTCGACCCGTCGGTCGACGCTGTCGTTTCGGCACCGGGCAACCCGGGCATCGATGCCATCGCGATGTGCCGCGAGCTGCCGAAGGGTCTCCTGGACGGTGAGGGGGTCGCCACCCTGGCCGTCGAGCTGGGTGTCGACCTGGTCGTCGTTGGTCCGGAGGCGCCCCTCGTGGCAGGGGTGGCCGATGCCGTACGCAAGGTGGGCATCGCCTGCTTCGGCCCCTCGGCGGAGGCGGCCCGGCTCGAGGGCAGCAAGGCGTTCGCCAAGGAGGTCATGGCAGCAGCCGGGGTGCCCACCGCCCTGGCCCATGTCTGCACGACGGTCGAGGAGGTGTTCGGAGCCCTCGACGCTCTGGGGGCGCCGTACGTGGTCAAGGACGACGGACTGGCCGCCGGCAAGGGCGTCGTCGTGACGGACAGCCGGGCCCAGGCCGTGGCACACGCGGTTCAGTGCCTGGCCAAGCCGGGCGGGTGCATCGTCGTCGAGGAGTTCCTGGACGGCCCCGAGGTCTCGCTGTTCTGCCTCACCGACGGAACCACCGTGGTGCCACTGGCCCCAGCCCAGGACTTCAAGCGCGTCGGCGACAATGACGAGGGCCCCAACACCGGTGGCATGGGCGCCTACTCACCGTTGGACTGGGCTCCCGCCTCCTTGGTGCAGGACGTCATCGACCGCGTCGCCCAGCCCACCGTGGACGAGATGCGCCACCGGGGGATGCCCTTCGTCGGAGTGCTCTACGTCGGCTTGGCGCTGACCTCGCGGGGACTGAGGGTCATCGAGTTCAACGCCCGCTTCGGTGACCCGGAGACGCAGGTGGTTCTGGCTCGGCTGGGCACGCCCCTCGGCGGGCTGTTGTATGCGGCAGCCGTCGGGAAGCTGGACGAGGTCGCCTCCCTGCGCTGGCGTCCCGAGCACGCGGTGACCGTCGTCGTTGCGTCCAAGGGCTACCCGGAATCGCCTCGCAGCGGTGATGTCATCGAGGGCCTGGCCGAGATCGGCGACGACGCCTTCGTCCTGCATGCGGGCACGGCCTTCGGTAAGGACGGCACCATCGTGTCCGCCGGTGGGCGGGTCCTGTCCGTCGTCGCGACCGGCGACGATCTGGCCCAGGCGCGCGACCGCGCATACACCGCCGTGGGCCGGATCAGGCTCAAGGGCTCGCACCACCGCACCGACATCGCCTTGGCCGCCCAGCGTGGCGAGATCACGGTCCAGGGCTGAGAGACTGTCGCCATGTCACCAGAGCTTCCACCCGTCCCGCCGCCGCCCGCGCTGCCCGGCTATGCCCACATCTACTCGGGCAAGGTGCGCGAGCTGTACGCACCGATCGACTCCTCCACCGGTGCGACCAGCCAGGACCAGCTGCTGCTCGTGGCCACGGACCGGATCTCGGCGTTCGACTTCATCCTGGACAGCGAGATCCCTGACAAGGGCAAGGTCCTGACCCAGCTCTCGCTCTGGTGGTTCGAGCAGCTGACCGACATCATCCCGAACCACGTGATCTCCACCGAGGTGCCGGAGGCCGTGGCGGGGCGTGCGGTCCTCGTCCAGCGGCTCGACATGGTGCCCGTCGAGTGCATCGGACGGGCCTACCTGACCGGCAGCGGCCTTACGGAGTACCGCCAGACCTCCTCCGTCTGTGGGGTTCCGCTGCCCGCCGGGCTGGTGGATGGCTCCCTGCTGCCCTCGCCGATCTTCACGCCGTCGACCAAGGCCCCGATCGGCGAGCACGACCAGCCGATGACGTTCGACGAGGTTGCAGCCGAGATCGGTATGCCGGTCGCCGCCCGCGTGCGGGACCTCACCATCGCGATCCTCAAGCGTGGC
>JANOHS010000306.1:0-19391 GCA_031406655.1 Micrococcales bacterium | reverse complement strand
CTGCTGCTGGCCGCGCCACGTCCGGTCCTGGAGCTGCAGACACTGCGACATCGCACAGGGGCCAGGATCTCGGATGCCGACCAGCTCGCCCGGCTCACCCGCGTTCCGGCGATCGTCTGGGTCGCGGTCTTCCTCGTGGTGACAGTGGGCGCTCTGGGCCTGGGCGCGGCGTGGATGGTCCCCGCAGCGACCTGACGGCGGATGCATAGGATCGGCCCATGACGCAGGACGAGGGCCACCAGGAGCCGGAGGTCGAGTCGCACCACGAGTTCGCGCACGTCGACGACGGGTTCGAACGGCTGTGGACCCCCCATCGGATGGCGTACATCAACGGCGAGCGCCCCACCGATCACGCCGGCGAGGGCTGTCCCTTCTGCGCGGTCATCGGCAAGAAGGACGCTGAGGGCCTGATCGTCCAGCGTGGCCAGAGCTGCTACGTCGTCATGAATCTCTTCCCCTACAACCCCGGCCACGTCCTGGTCTGCCCCTACCGTCACGTGTCGCTCTACGTCGACCTGACTGATGAGGAGACCTTGGAGTTCGGGGCGCTGACCAAGGCCAGCCTCGTTGCGTTGGAGGCGTGTTCGTCGCCCATGGGCTACAACATCGGGATCAACCAGGGTGCGGTTGCCGGGGCCGGCGTGCGCGCTCACCTGCATCAGCACATCGTGCCCAGGTGGCGGGGGGACTCGAACTTCCTGCCCATCATCGGGCAGACGAAGGCTCTCCCGATGCTCCTGGAGGACGTTCGCCAGCGCCTCGTCGACTCGTGGCCGCGCGGTTGACCCGTGCCTGGGGGCCGGGTGCCTCCTGAGCGGGTGCCGGTGCGTCCGCCCCTACCGGTTCTGATCTTCGACGGAGGATGCGGGTTCTGCACCACGTCCGCGCGCTGGCTGCACCGTTGGGTGGTCCGCGGCGGCTCCCCCTCCGTGGCTCCGTGGCAGCTCCTGGATCTGGGTGAGCTCGGCCTCACCGCGGAACAGTGCCACGCGGCCGTGCAGTGGGTCGGTGCGGATGGTCGGTCGGTGAGCGGTCACGCCGCGATCGCATCGGCCCTGCGCGCCGGTCACCTCGTATGGCGACCCGTCGGCGCGCTGCTCCAGGCCCCCGGGTTCTCGTGGCTGGCCGCGCGACTCTACTCATGGGTTGCCGACCATCGGGACAGCCTGCCCGGCGGCACACCAGCCTGCAGCCGTTAGCCCCTGTGGACGCCGCGCGCCCCACGGTCACTCGGGCAGGTGGCTCTTGACCAGGTTGGGTGGCATGGGCTCGTAGCCGTGCGGGGTTCGGGTGAAGACGCCGGTCCCGTGCGAGACCGAGCGAAGGTCGATGGCGTAGCGGGTGATCTCGGTCTGCGGAACCTCGGCGTTGATGGTGCTGCGTCCAGACGTCTCGGCCTCGGTCCCGACCACCCGCCCCCGGCGGGTCTGCAGATCCGTCATCACTGCCCCTACGTACTCGTCAGCCACGACCACGCGGACCGAGTCGACCGGCTCGAGGAGGGTCACGGTCTGGGGTGAGGAGGCGGCCTTGAGGGCCAGTGCCCCAGCGGTCTGGAAGGCCATGTCGCTGGAGTCCACCGAGTGCGCCTTGCCGCCCGTCAGAGTGACGCGCAGGTCGATCATCGGATAGCCGGCGATGCAGCCCTTCTCGAGCTGGAGACGAACCCCCTTCTCGACGCTGGAGATGAACTGACGCGGCACGGTCCCACCGACCACCCGGTCGACGAACTCGAAGCCGGCCCCGCGCTCGAGAGGTTCGACGATGACGTCGCACACGGCGTACTGGCCGTGTCCGCCGCTCTGCTTGACGTGGCGGCCATGACCAGTTGCCGTTGTGACAAAGGTCTCCCGGAGCGCCGCCCGTACGGGCTCGGTCTCGACGTTGACACCGTACCGGTCCCGCAGGCGGACGAGCAGAACTTCCACGTGCGCCTGGCCCATCGTCCATAGGAGCACCTGATGGGTCTCGGGGTTGTGCTCGAGCCGCATGGTGGGGTCCTCGGCGACCAGCCGGGCCAACGCGCCGGCGAACTTGTCCTCATCGGACTTGGTGGCAGGCGTGATGGCCACCGGCAGCAGTGGGTCAGGGAACACCCACGGCTCGATCAGGGCCGGGGCATCCTTGCCGCTCAACGTGTCGGTGGTCTCGGCCCTGGTGAGCTTGGCCACCACGCACACGTCGCCGGCAATGGCCACAGCCTTGGGCCGCAGGACATCGCCCAGGGGCGAGGACAGCAGCCCCACGCGCTCGTCATCGTCGTGGCCGGCGTGTCCGCCGAGCCGGTCGCCGCCGGGGAGGCGATCGAGGTGCCCGGAGACGTGCAGGACCGAGTCCGGCCGTAGCGTCCCGCTGAACACGCGGACGATGCTGACCCGCCCGACATACGGATCGCTTGTCGTACGAACGACTTCGGCCTCCAGCGGCCCGTCCGGATCACACTGAAGGGGGGGCAGGGGGTCCCCGCTGGGGGTCCAGGCAACCGGCAACGGGTGGAGTGTCGGAGCCGGAAAGGCCGCGGTCAGCAGATGGAGCAACTCGACCGTGCCGACGCTGGTCTCGGTGGACACCGGGATCACCGGGTGGAAGCGGCCGCGTGAGACCGCGGTCAGCAGGTCAGCCTCGACGACGTCGATGTCGATGTCCTCACCGCCGAGGTACCGATCGAGCAGCGTGTCGTCCTCCGACTCCTGGATGATCGCCTCGATCAGGTCCGAGCGGTGATCTTCGATCAGCTCGAGGTGCTTGGACTCGGCGGCGTGGATCACCGGCATGCCCGAGCTGTAGTCGTAGATCTGCTGGGACAGGAGCCCGAGGTTGCCGATGATCGACTCGTCGTCGCCGTGCAGCGGCAGATAAAGAGCCATGACGCCTTCGCCGAAGACCCGCTGGCAGATCGCGACCGTGTCCTCGAAGTCCGCGCGTCCGGCATCCAGCTTGGTCACGGCGACGGCCCTGGGCATCCCGACCGCCGCGCACTCCTCCCACAACAACATGGTGGCCCCGTCGACGCCATCGGCCGCGGAGACCACGAAGAGGGCGGCATCCGCGGCGCGCAGCCCCGCCCGCAGCTCGCCGACAAAATCCGGGTAGCCGGGGGTGTCGATCAGGTTGATGACCAGGCCCTGGTGGGCGATGGATGCGACGGCGAGCTGGACGGAGCGCTCATCCGGGACCGGCCTGGCGCGGTAGTCCGGGGTCGTGGCGGCAATGAGGTGCTCGAACAAGGTCGTCTTGCCGGCCCCGCTGTGACCCACGAGGACCACGTTGCGAATCTCGGTCGGAGCGCTCGCTTGCGGGACACTGGGGGCTGCTGAAGCTTTGGCGCTCATGCATGCACCCTTCCGCCTCGCGAGCGTCGGCACAACCCCGGCTCGCCGGGTGTCAGTACTCTGGGGCCATCATGCTGAACCGATTCGCGCGCGCCTTCGCAACCAGGCTCCTCACCCCGCTGGCCCGGTTGTTCCTCAAGATCGGCATCAGCCCTGACATCGTGACCAGCGTGGGGACCTTCGGCGTCTGCTTCGGTGCCCTGGCTTTCTACCCGCGCCATGAGTTCTTCTGGGGCACGGTCATCGTCGCGCTCTTCGCGCTGTTCGACACTCTCGACGGCACGATGGCGAGGCTGTCCGGCAACCCGAGCAAGTGGGGCGCCTACCTGGACTCAACCCTGGACAGGGTGGCCGACAGCGCGATCTTCGGGGGGCTCGTGCTCTGGTATGCCGGCGACGGAGCCACCCCGTTCCTGGCGGCGCTCGCGCTGGCGTGCCTGATCCTGGGCAGCGTCGTCAGCTATTCCAAGGCCCGCGCCGAGGGGCTGGGGATGACGGCCAACGTCGGGATCGCTGAGCGGGCCGAACGCGTGGTCGTGGTGCTCACCGCCACGGGTCTGGTCGGTCTGGGGGCGCCCGAGGTGCTCCTGACCGTGGTGCTTGCCCTGTTGGCGCTGGCGAGCCTGATCACCGTGGTCCAGCGGATGCTCGAGGTACGCCGACAGGCGTTCGAGGTCGCGTGAGCCGGCTGGCTGAGCGGGTGACGCTCATCGGCTATCGCGCCGGCTGGTTCCTGGTCCGGCGGATGCCGGCTCGCGTCGCGTATGGCGCGTTCGACCTCATCGCCGACATCTCCTGGCGGCGCAGGGGCAAGGGCGTCGAACGGATGCGCAGCAACTACGCGACTGTCCGGCCCGAGCTGAGTCCCGTCGAGCTCGATGCACTGGTGCGCGCAGGGATGCGCTCCTACCTGCGCTACTGGTGCGAGTCCTTCCGACTTCCCGACTGCAGCGTCGATGACCTGGTCCACGGGGTCCGTGCGGTCGGCGATGCCCCGGTCCGATCCCGCCTTGAGTCGGGCAGGTCCGTCGTCGTGTTCCTGGGGCACCTGGGCAACTGGGACTTCGGCGGTGCGTGGTCCACTACCCAGCTCGCGCCTGTCACCACCGTCGCCGAGCGGCTCAAACCGGAGGAGCTCTTCGACGAGTTCCTCTCGTTCCGTGAGGGACTGGGCATGCGGATCATCCCGCTGACCGGCGGTGGCGACGTGTTCCGGGAGCTCACCACGGCCTGCCGGTCGGGGGCACTGGTGGCGCTGCTGGCCGACCGTGACCTGACCAACGGCGGCATCGAGGTCGACTTCTGCGGTCAGAGGGCAAGGATGGCCGTCGGTCCGGCCGCACTGGCGCTCAACACCGGAGCGGCCCTGCACCCCTGCATCGTCCACTACGAGCCCCAACCCCGGGGCCACGGCTGGCGGACCGTCGTGACCTTCCACGACGCCGTCGTCGCGCCGACGCTTGGCACCTCCCGTGAGAAGATCCAGGCGATGACCCAGGCATGCGCCGACGTGCTCACCCAGGCGGTCCGTGAGCACACCCAGGACTGGCACATGATGCAGCGGGTCTTCACCAGGGACCTCGTGGACCAGCGCGCGTCCGAGAAGGCCGGGGACAGCCGATGAGGATCGGGATCGTCAGCCCCTACTCCTTCGACGTGCCCGGCGGGGTGCAGCTACATGTGCGCGACCTTGCCGAGTACTTCATCTCCCAGGGACATCACGTCAGCGTCCTGGCACCGGCCGACGACGACACTCCGTTGCCGGACTATGTCGTCAGCTCCGGCCGCGCAGTTCCGGTGCGCTACAACGGTTCCGTGGCTCGACTCTCCTTCGGGCCGATGACCGCCGCCCGTGTCGGCCGATGGGTGGATGCGGGTCGTTTCGATGTTGTCCACATCCACGAGCCGATCGCCCCGAGCGTGTCCGTCCTTGCTCTTTGGGCCGTCGAGGGACCCATCGTGGCAACGTTCCACACGTCCAACCTGCGCTCGCGAGCCATGCAGGCGGCATACCCGTTGTTGCGTCCGAGCCTGGAGAAGATCAGCGCGCGCATCGCCGTGTCCGAGGATGCGCGACGAACCGTGACCACGCATCTCGGGGGCGACGCGGTGGTGATCCCCAACGGCGTCTTTGTCGAACGGTTTGCCTCCGCCAGGCGCAATCCGGACTGGGTGGGCACGACGGAACGACCCACGCTCGCCTTCCTGGGACGGATGGAAGAACCACGCAAAGGTATGCCGGTCCTCTCGCTCGCCCTGCCCGCGATCGTTCGCCAGATCCCCGGTGTCCGGGTCCTGGTGGCAGGTCCGGGCGATCCCGACCAGGTCCGCGAGAAGATGACGGCGAAGTCGGCGGCCGCCTGCGAGTTCCTCGGCCCGGTCAGTGACGTGGACAAGGCCAGGCTGCTCGCTTCGGTGGATCTCTACCTCGCCCCGAACACCGGCGGCGAGAGCTTCGGCATCATCCTGATCGAGGCGATGAGCGCCCGGGCGACGGTCCTGGCCAGCGACCTGGCTGCCTTCTCGAGGGTGCTCGACGGCGGCTCGGCCGGAGAGCTGTTCGCCAACGAGGACCCGGTCGACCTCGCCCGCGCCGTCGTCTCACTGCTGCGCGACCCGATCCGGCGCGAGGAGCTGGCCGCGGCGGGCAGCAGACGCGCCAGCGCCTTTGACTGGTCGGTGGTCGCATCGGACGTGATGGCGGTCTACGAGACGGTCACGCTCGGGACGTCCTCGGTGCGCGCCTCCAGCGAGCCCGACTCACGGTGGGCCCGGTTGCTGCGTAGCGGACGATCCTCAGGAGGCGGGTGATGGACATCCTCAGCTGGATCGTCGGCGGTATCGCGTTGGCGGTCCTGATTGCCTGGTACCTCTCGTACGGCGCCGCCCGGCTCGATCGGCTGCACTCACGGGTCGAGGGTGCGCTCCATGCCCTCGACGCCCAGCTCGTGCGTCGCGCAGAAGCCACCCTGGAGCTGGCGAACTCCGGTGTCCTGGACCCGGCGAGCGCGCTGCTCCTGGCGGTGGCAGCGTCCGACTCGCTCGAGGCCGAGTCCGACACCGAGCATCACACGTCCCGTGAGGCCATCGAGAGCGACCTGACCCAGGCACTCGAGCTGGCCCTCGGCGAGGTGGCGCTGGCGCAGCTGAGGAACGACGAGGCCGTCGGCGCCCCGGTCCTCCAACGCGTGGCTGAAGCCAACCAGCGGGTGCAGCTGGCCCGCCGGTTCCTCAACGACGCCGTCACCGACGTCCAGCGGGTCAGGCGCAAGCCGGGTGTGCGCCTGTTCCGCCTGGCCGGCCACGCCGAGCTCCCACAGACGTTCGAGATCGACGACGAACTGCCGATGCTGGGGCGACGGGCCTGACGCTCTAACATGGGTTTGTTCCCTGATCCCCATGTGTGACACCTGGAAGAGGCACTGTCTTGTCAGCGCAAGAGACCACCCCCGCCACCGTTCCTGCCACCGGGACCTCACGCGTCAAACGCGGTATGGCCGAGATGCTCAAGGGCGGCGTCATCATGGACGTTGTCACCCCGGAGCAGGCCAAGATCGCCGAGGACGCAGGCGCCGTTGCCGTGATGGCCCTCGAACGCGTGCCGGCGGACATCCGCGCCCAGGGTGGCGTCTCCCGGATGAGCGACCCGGACATGGTCCAGAGCATCATCGAGACCGTCTCCATCCCGGTCATGGCCAAGGCCCGCATCGGTCACTTCGTCGAGGCGCAGGTCCTGCAGAGCCTGGGCGTGGACTACATCGACGAGTCCGAGGTGCTGACTCCCGCGGACTATGCGAACCACATCGACAAGTGGAAGTTCACCGTGCCCTTCGTCTGTGGCGCGACCAACCTGGGCGAGGCCCTGCGCCGGATCTCCGAGGGTGCGGCGATGATCCGGTCCAAGGGCGAGGCGGGCACCGGAGACGTCTCCAACGCCACCATGCACATGCGCATGATCGGCGGCGAGATCCGCCGGTTGTCATCGATGAGCGAGGACGAGCTGTACGTCGCCGCAAAGGAGCTGCAGGCCCCCTACCAGCTGGTCAAGGAGGTCGCCGAGAACGGCAAGCTGCCCGTGGTGATGTTCGTTGCCGGCGGTATCGCGACCCCCTCCGACGCGGCCATGATGATGCAGCTCGGAGCCGAGGGCGTTTTCGTGGGCTCGGGGATCTTCAAGTCCGGCAACCCGGCCCAGCGCGCGGAGGCGATCGTCAAGGCGACCACCTTCTTCGACGACCCCGAGGTGATCGCCAAGGTCTCCCGCGGTCTGGGCGAGGCGATGGTCGGGATCAACGTGGCGGACCTGGCCGAGCCACAGCGCCTGTCACAGCGCGGCTGGTAGTCCGGGCGGTCTCGTGCACCGAGCCTTCGATGGCCGGTTTCCATCACCGCTGGCGCTCGATCTTGCGCCCCTGACGATGGAAAGCAGCCATCGGGTGGATCAGCTGCGTGAGAACGCCTCCTTGATGAGGCGGTCGACCAGGGCAGGGTCGTGCAGATCCCGCCAGGTCAGGCGCACCATCTGGTATCCCAGGGCTCGCAGGGCGTCCTCGCGACGCTTCTCGTCCACCAGCGCCTGACGGCCTTCGGCGCCGCCGTACTTGACCAGTCCGTCGAACTCGACGATGGTGCGCTGGGCAGCGAACAGGAAGTCGACCCGTCCAACGAGGCGCCCGCGCCTGTCCCGGATCTCTGCCTGGGGCTGCGCCTTGGGCAGGCCAAGGGAGGTAAAGAGCACTCGCGCCCATGACTCACCCGGAGACTCGGCCAGTCCGTCAGCCAGTCCGTCAGCCAGGTCGACAGCAGCTCGGGCATCGGCCCTGCCCGGTCCCAGTCGGGCGACCCGCAGCGCCACCTCGAGGTCGTTCCTGGTGACCTGACCGGAATACAGGGCTGCGTCGGCGGCCGCGACACCTGCCGTGATGCCGGCCAGGGCCGCCGTCTGGACCACGGCCATGGCGGGATGAACCACGCGTCCGCCGTCTCGCTGTCGGGCCACTGACTTCGGCAGCTCGGGATGCACGCGAAGTCCGCGCAGGCTTCTCGTGCAGCCGGGACCCGTCAGCGAGAGGTGAACGACGTCCGGCGTGATGTTCAGAAGCGGTAGCCCGAGGACCACCAGCGCAGAGAGGTGGCTGATGGCGTGTGGCTGGCGATAGCCCCATGACACGGCTCGAGCAATGAATGCGTGACGCGCCTCCGCGCTCACGTCGGCCAGCAGCCTTGCGTCCACGAAGCAGCCGGCCCGAGCCCTGAACAGCTCTCCGGCGCCCACGAGCCGGCCGAGGCTGACGCTCGTGTAGCCGCACGTGTACGCCTCACGGGCGGTGACCAACCCGCCTTGTGCGGCCAGACGTGCGGGCAGGAGATCGTTCATCCCGGCAGCCTCTGCGCCAGGACGGCGGTGGTCGATCGCTTCGATGTCGCCTGTGGACGGTGCGACATCGCGCTAACCCCATGTGGACCATCCGGCCATCCAGACCGGATGCCGGTTTTCTCTCGTGCCTGGCGCCGAATAGCGCGCTATCGGTGATGGAAACCGGTGCAGTCAGCTGCGGTGAGGAAGCGGCATAGCCTTGGCGGGTGAGCAACCCCACTGTCCGCATTGGCGTTCTGGCCGTCCAGGGCGATGTGCGTGAGCACCTTCACGTCCTGTCGAGCCTCGATGTACGAGCCACCGGCGTCCGCCGTCCGCGCGAGCTCGACGAGGTCGACGCGCTGGTGATCCCCGGTGGCGAGTCGACCACCATGGACAAGCTGGTGAGGGCGTTCGACCTGCAGGAGCCGCTGCGCAAGCGCATCGCTGACGGGATGCCGGTCTACGGTGCGTGCGCCGGCATGATCATGCTGGCCGACAGGATCGCCGACGCCCGGCCGGACCAGGAGACCCTGGGGGGACTGGACATCACCGTGCGGCGCAATGCCTTCGGACGCCAGGTCGACTCCTTCGAGGAGGACCTGCACATACCGCTGATCGCCGAGCGGACGACCACCCCGGCCGGTCACCCGCCGACATTTCGGGCCGTGTTCATCAGGGCCCCCTGGGTCGAGGACATCGGCGACGGCGTGGAGGTCCTGGCCAGGGTCGAGGCCGGTCCGGCGGCTGGGCGGGTCGTCGCGATCCGGCAGGGGAACCTGCTGGCCACGTCTTTCCACCCCGAGGTGACGGGGGACCATCGCATCCATGAGTTCTTCACCCAGCTGGTTCGCAGCGCCCTGCACTGAGCGCCGTAACCCCCATCGGTAGGATCGGCCAGGATTTCGACGACGGGTTCGGCGGTGAGGGAGAAGCGATGAGCGGTCACTCCAAGTGGGCGACGACCAAGCACAAGAAGGGTGTCATCGACGCGAAGCGCGGCAAGCTGTTCGCCAAGATGATCAAGAACATCGAGGTCGCTGCACGCACAGGTGGCGGTGACATCGCCGGCAACCCGACGCTCTTCGACGCCATCCAGAGGGCCAAGAAGCTCAGCGTCCCGAACGACAACATCAACAACGCCGTCAAGCGGGGCAGCGGTGCCACGGCCGGCGGCGCCGACTGGCAGACCATCACCTATGAGGGCTACGCCCCGAACGGCGTGGCCGTCCTGATCGAGTGCCTCACCGACAACCGCAACCGTGCTGCAGCCGAGGTGCGAACGGCCCTCGCGCGCAACGGCGGCCAGTTCGCTGACCCCGGCAGCGTGTCCTACGTCTTCACCCGCAAGGGCATCGTGATCGTCCCCAAGGGTGAGCAGAGCGAGGACGACCTGCTCGAGGTCGTCCTGGAGGCCGGCGCGGAGGAGATCAATGACCTCGGTGAGGCGTTCGAGATCGTGAGCGAGCCGACCGACTTCGTAGCCGTCCGCACAGCGCTCCAGGGCGCCGGCATCGACTACGACTCGGCTGAGGCGTCGTTCATCCCCACCATCGAGGTCGCGCTCGATCTCGATGGTGCGCGCAAGATGTTCCGGGTCATCGAGGCGCTCGAGGACAGCGACGACGTTCAGAACGTCTGGGCCAACGGCGATGTGAGCGACGAGATCCTCGCCGAGCTCGAGAACGACGACGACTGAACCAACCCGCCGCTGATGTATGCGGACCCGGACATCCGGTCTACGGCGCGTCGCAGCCCGGATCGGAGACCGCGCGAGGTACTTTCATACGAACAGGTGTTCGGTCGAGGTCAGGAGCAGTCAGCGTGCGTGTCTTGGGTGTCGACCCCGGTCTGACCCGATGCGGCCTCGGCGTCGTCGAGGGCGGCCTGGGCACGCCTTTGCGGATGATCGCCGTTGGTGTGGTCCGCACGCCGCCGACGGATGACCCGGCCTCACGGCTGCTGGCGCTGCAGATCGAGATCGACGAGTGGATCGCGCGATACGAGCCCGACGCCGTGGCCGTGGAGCGGGTGTTCGCCAAGGCCAACATCAAGGGGATCATGGGCACCGCCCAGGCGTCTGCCGTTCCCATGCTCGCTGCCGCCCGTCTCGGCCTGCCGTTGGCGATGCACACCCCGACCGAGGTCAAGGCAGCCGTGACTGGCAACGGCCGCGCTGACAAGGCCCAGGTCACCGCAATGGTCACCCGGATCCTGCGACTGGACACACCGCCCAGGCCGGCGGACGCCGCAGACGCGTTGGCACTGGCCATCTGTCACCTGTGGCGCGGCACCGCAGAGAACCGGTTGGAGGCCGCGGTGGCCGCCCAGCTCGCGGTTCAACAGAAGTCGGCTGCTCAGGGAGCCAAGGCAGGTCATCGATGATCTCTTCGGTGCGGGGCGTGGTGCTGTCCGCCGGTCTGGATACCGCCGTGATCGACGTCGGGGGAGTGGGCTTGCTGCTGCACACCACGGCCGGGACGGCAGCGACCTTGCGCCGAGGCGCCGAGGCACAGCTGGCAACCACGCTGGTCGTACGCGAGGAGTCGCTGACGCTCTACGGATTCGCCGACGAGGACGAACGGGCGGTCTTCAACCTGGTCCAGACCGTCTCTGGCGTCGGGCCGCGACTTGCGTTGGCAATGTTGACTATTCACACTCCCGACGGGTTGCGAAGAGCCGTCAGCGGAGGTGATCTGGCCGCGCTCACGAAGGTCCCCGGCATCGGCAAGAAGGGGGCCGAACGCATCGTCCTCGAGCTTCGCGACACGATCGGTATGCCGTCCGGTGCCGCGACGTCCGCGCAACGTCAGCCCGCGACAGAGCTCTGGGCCACTCAGGTGCACGAGGCACTGGTCGGCCTCGGTTGGTCGTCCCGGCAGGCCGATGAGACGGTCGAGGCGATCAGGCCCGAGGCCGCAGACGGGGCTGATGTCTCAGCCCTGTTACGTGCCGCCCTGAGGGAGCTGGGTCGATGACGGGTTACTTCTCCGCTGACGACGAAGGGGGCTACGGCGAGTCCATGATCGAGGCCACGGCGCGAATCGTCGACGCAGGTGGCGATGACGACGAGCGCAGGGTCGAGGCGGCACTGCGACCCCGTCGGCTCAGCGAGTTCCCGGGCCAGACCCGTGTATGCGACCAGCTGGCCCTCGTTCTCGAGGCGGCCAGACGTCGGGAGACCCCACCGGACCACGTGCTGCTGTCCGGTCCACCCGGACTGGGCAAGACCACCCTTGCCCTCATCGTCGCCGCCGAGCTCGGGCAGCCGATCAGGATCACCAGCGGCCCGGCGATCCAACACGCCGGCGACCTGGCCTCCATCCTGTCCTCGCTGGCCGAGGGTGAGGTGCTGTTCGTGGACGAGATCCACCGGATGGCCCGCGCCGCCGAGGAGATGCTCTACCTGGCGATGGAGGACTTCCGCGTCGACGTGATCGTCGGCAAGGGTCCAGGCGCCACGGCGATTCCGCTGGAGCTGCCGCCGTTCACCGTGGTCGGCGCCACCACGCGCTCCGGCCTGCTACCGGCCCCGTTGCGTGACCGGTTCGGGTTCACCGGTCACCTCGACTTCTACGCGGTGGCTGATCTGGTCCTCATCCTGCGACGTTCCTCAGGGTTGCTGAAGATCGAGGCCACCGATGCCGCGATCACCGAGATCGCCCGCCGATCGCGGGGAACACCACGGATCGCGAACCGGCTCCTGCGCCGGGTCCGCGACTGGGCGCAGGTGCATGGTGAGGGCGTGGCCGACGAAACAGCCGCGCACGCTGCTCTGGCCTTGTTCGACGTCGACGACCGAGGCCTGGACAGGCTCGACCGCGCGGTGCTGGAGGCCTTGTGCCGTCGGTTCGGAGGTGGTCCCGTCGGCCTGAGCACCCTCGCCGTCGCCGTGGGGGAGGAGGCGGACACCGTCGAGACCGTCGCGGAGCCGTTCTTGGTGCGCGAGGGGTTCATCATCCGGACTCCGCGAGGCAGGGCCGCAGCGCCGCTGGCCTGGCAACACCTCGGTCTGACCCCGCCACCACCAGCAGCCCGGGCACCGCAGGCACAGGCCCTGCCGCTGGGTGACGGTGACGGGCGCTTCGGGGGCTGACCCGGCAATACCGCTGGGTCACGTTTGGGCCGCATGGGTGCGCTGCGTTGGTTCCTCCCGGGCGGCTCACATAGACTCACCCGGACGCTCCGGCTCGCGCCGGTTTCAGCGTGTCGTTCCTGCGTGTCCAGATAGTTCAGCGGATGCGCCCGCCAACGCCTTATGAGGGACTTACTGATGTCTTCGCTTGTCGCGGCCGGATCAACGAGCGGCGGATCCTCCAGCCTGCTGATCTTCGCGCTGCCGGTGCTGTTGATCGGGTACATGTTCTACACACAGCGACGTCGGGCCAAGGCGGTTCAAAGCCTTCAGTCCAGCCTGGGCGTCGGCGACGAGGTCACGACCACCTCGGGTCTGCTGGGCCGGATCACCGCGCTCGATGGCGAGGTCGCGACCCTTGAGGTGAGCCCCGGCGTCAGCATCCGTTTCAACCGCCGAGCCATTGCCGGCCCCGCCCCTATCTCATCAGCACCTCACGAGTCGGAGACCGACGCCTCGTCGGATCCGGCCAGCCCCACCGACTAGGACATCCCGTGGCAATCAATCCGCGCAACCGTGGGCCCTTGCGCATTCTGGCAGTGCTCATCGTCATCGTCTTCGGCCTCTATGGTCTGTTAGCTGCAGTCAGCACGTGGGGCGATGCCCAGCGAACCCCGCAGCTCGGTCTGGACCTCGAGGGTGGCACACAGCTCATCCTCGAACCCAAGGTCGTGGGCAACCAGCAGATCAACGAGGGCCAGGTCCAGAAGGCGGTCGACATCATCCGCCAACGGGTGGACGGATCCGGTATCGCCGAGGCCGAGGTGACCACCCAAGGTGGCAGCAACATCGTGGTCTCGCTGCCGGGCAGCCCTGACAAGAACACCATCGCCTCGCTGCAGAAGTCCTCACAGCTGCGCTTCCGCGCGGTACTGATCGAGGGCTCCGCTGCCCCCGCGCCCGCGCCCACACCGTCGGCGACGGCAACCGGCCCGGCCACGAGCAAGCCGACGGCGACGGGTACAGCCACGAGCAAGCCGACGGCCACGTCGACAGGCACCGCCAGCTCCGCGCCCAAGTCAGGTTTCCCGCAGGCACTGGCCGCGGCCACGACGCCATCCCCCACCCCCGGGCCGACGGCAACGTCGGCGGCGACCACGGCTCCAGGAGCCCAGCCCAAGGACGCGAGCGACCCGGCCTGGATCACCCCGGACGTCGAGGCTGCCTACACCGCACTGGACTGCGCCAACCCCAAGGACGTCGAGGCGATCGTCGACGACCCGACCAAACCGATGGTGACCTGCTCGGTCGACGGTCGGGCGAAGTACATCCTCGGCCCCGCTGAGGTGCTGGGCTCGCAGATCAGCAACGCCGTCTCCGGCCAGCAGCAGAGCCAGGGCGGATCCACCGGCATCTGGGAGGTGCGGCTCGACTTCAACGCCGAGGGCACCAAGGCGTTCGGTGACGTGACCTCGCGCCTCGTGGCGCTGCCGACCCCGCGCAACCAGTTCGCGATCGTGCTCGACAACCAGGTCATCTCCGCTCCGGTCACCAAGGCGGCTCTGGTCGCCGGCAACGCGAGCATCACGGGCAGCTTCACCGCAGTCACCGCCAAGGTGCTTGCCGACCAGATCAAGTTCGGCGCCCTGCCGATGTCCTTCGCGCTCCAGACCCGTGACGACATCAGCCCCCAGCTCGGCGGTGACCAGCTCCAGCGGGGTCTGCTCGCCGGCGCCATCGGCCTGCTGCTCGTCATCGCCTACTCCCTGTTCCAGTACCGCGTCCTGGGACTGGTGACCCTCAGCTCGTTACTCATCGCCGCGGCGACCACCTACGCGGCGGTCACCCTCTTGGGTTGGTCCTACGGGTTCCGCCTGACCATGGCCGGCGTCACAGGTCTGATCGTGGCCATCGGTATCACGGCCGACTCGTTCATCATCTACTTCGAACGGGTACGTGACGAGGTCCGCGACGGGAGACAGCTCCGGGCGGCGGTCGAGACCGGCTGGGTGCGGGCGCGGCGGACCATCCTGATCTCGGACGCGGTCAACTTCCTCGCCGCGGTCGTCCTGTATCTCCTGGCGGCAAGCAACGTCCGCGGGTTCGCCTTCACCCTGATGCTGACCACGGTCATCGACATCGTCGTCGTGATGTTGTTCACCCACCCGCTGCTCTCGATCCTGGCCAACACCAGGTTCTTCGGCGAGGGGCACAAGTGGTCCGGGCTTGATCCGGAGCGTCTGGGGGCCAGGACCGTCGTCTACGGCGGTCGCGGTCGAGTCACTATCGCCGCCCAGCGGGCCGCGGCCGAGGGGAGCCAGTCATGAGGAGCTTTTCCCAGTTCGGCAACGACCTGTACAGCGGCAAGAACTCGATCGACTTCGTGGGCCGTCAGAAGACCTGGTATGCCGTGTCGGCAATCTTGCTGATACTGGCGACGGTCGGCCTGTTCGGTCGGCACCTCAACCTCGGTCTGGAGTTTCGCGGAGGCTCCGAGTTCCGGGTCTCGTCGGTCACCAACCTCGACAACTTCGAGACCCGTGGCAAGTCGGCCATCGGCACCCTGGACACAGGCTCCGATGTCGTGGTCACCAGGCTCGGCGCCAACACCGTCCGGGTTCAGACCGAGAAGTTCGAGAACACCCAGACCGACAAGGTCAAGGCTGCCCTCGCCAAGGAGTTCAAGGTCGGTGAGAACAAGATCACGGCCTCCACGATCGGAGCCTCGTGGGGCGCCTCGGTCAGCCAGAAGGCCATCCAGGCCCTGATCGTGTTCCTGATCCTGGTCTCGCTCGTCCTGGCGGCCTACTTCCGCACGTGGAAGATGTCGCTTTCGGCGTTGATAGCCCTGGCTCACGACCTTGTCATCACCGTCGGCATCTACGCCCTGGCTGGTTTCGAAGTCACGCCGGCGTCGGTGATCGGGTTCCTGACCATCCTCGGCTACTCGTTGTACGACACGGTCGTGGTCTTCGACAAGGTTCGGGAGAACACCCTGTCGGCGATCGGGAGCGGCCGACTCTCGTTCTCGCAGGCCGCCAACCAGGCGGTCAACCAGACGCTGGTCCGCTCGATCAACACCTCGATCGTGGCCCTGCTGCCCGTCGCATCCATCCTGGTCGTCGGTTTCTTCCTGCTCGGCCCGGGCACGTTGCTCGACCTCAGCCTCGCGTTGTTCATCGGTATCGCGGTCGGCACCTACTCCTCGATCTTCATCGCCACCCCTGTGCTTGCGGACCTGCGCGAGAGGGAGCCGGCGATGCAGAAGCTCAAGATGCAGGCCGAGCGTTACCAGAGCACGAGAGCCCGTCAGGCCGCCACCGTCCCGGCTGGGAGCGACCCTGCGGTCCACGCGGACGGAACGATCCAGGACACGGTTCCGGTATCGGCTGGGAGCGGCACCACGGCCGCCGGAAGGACGCTGCACCCCTACGTCCAGACGGGACCTCGAAACCAGCCCAAACGTCCGCCGAAGTCGAAGCGCTGATGGGCTCAGGCCCGCGTACCGTTGCGCCGTTGACTGCTCCGATCGGCGAGATCATCGCCACTCGCCTTCGCGATATCCCCGACTTCCCGATCGCGGGCGTGACCTTCAAGGACTTCACCCCGCTGCTGAGCGATGGTCCCGCCCTGCGGGCCGTCGTGCAGGAGATCTCGAGGCGGTATGCCGGTCGGGTGGACGTCGTCGTCGGCATCGAGGCGCGCGGCTTCATCTTCGGTGCCGCGGTCGCCTATGAGCTCGGCGTCGGGTTCGTCCCGGTCCGCAAGGCGGGCAAGCTGCCGGGTTCGACCCACAGTGAGACGTACGACCTGGAGTACGGCAGCGCGGTCCTGGAGATCCACACCGACGCCTTCGACCGCGGCGCGCGAGCCCTGGTCATCGACGACATCCTGGCCACCGGCGGCACCGCGGCAGCGACGTGTGAGCTGATCGAGCGTGCAGGGGCAAAGGTTGAGGCCGTGGAGGTCCTGGTGGAGCTGGGCTTCCTGAACGGCCGGAGCCGGCTGGAGGGTCGCGTGGTCCACGCGCTGCTGGGTGTGGCGGGCCCTTAGACTGCACGAATGAGCGAGGAGATCGTGACGGGCGGGCCTGGCGTGACGACGCCTTCGACCCCCGTTTCTCCCGATCTGCCCACCGTTCCCATTCCCACGTCCTCCCGGGTCCGGGCCAGGTTCGCGCGATTCGGTGGGCCACGTACCGACACGAACCCGGTGCTGGAGCCGTTGCTGCGGACCGTTCGCGCCACGCATCCCAAGGCCGACCTGGCGACCATCGAGCGGGCCTACGCCACGGCCGAGCTCGCCCACGAGGGTCAGCTGCGAAAAAGCGGCGACCCCTACATCACCCACCCGTTGGCCGTGACCACGATCCTGGCCGAGCTCGGCATGGACCCGGCCACGCTCGCCGCGGCCCTCCTGCACGACACGGTGGAGGACACGGCATACAGTCTGCCGGCGCTGACCAGCGACTTCGGTGACGAGATCGCGATGCTCGTCGACGGGGTGACCAAGCTCGACAAGGTGACCTACGGAGACGCGGCGCAGGCCGAGACCGTCCGCAAGATGGTCGTGGCCATGGCCCGGGACATCCGCGTCCTGGTGATCAAGCTGGCCGACCGTCTGCACAATGCCCGCACCTGGCGCTACGTCTCTGAGGAGTCGGCCCAGCGCAAGGCCCGGGAGACCCTTGAGATCTACGCGCCGCTGGCCCACAGGCTGGGCATGAACACCATCAAGTGGGAGCTGGAGGACCTCTCGTTCGCGACCCTCTACCCCAAGGTCTACGACGAGATCGTGCGCCTGGTTGCCGAGCGAGCCCCCGCCAGGGAGGAGTATCTCGCCGTCGTCCGCGAGCATGTCCAGGCAGACCTTGCGTCCGCTCGGATCAAGGCGGTGGTGACCGGCCGGCCGAAGCACTACTACTCCGTCTACCAGAAGATGATCGTGCGCGGCCGAGACTTCGAGGAGATCTACGACCTGGTCGCGGTCCGGGTGCTGGTCGACTCGGTGCGTGACTGTTACGCGGTCCTGGGTGCTCTGCATGCGCGGTGGAACCCGGTGCCCGGGCGCTTCAAGGACTACATCGCCATGCCGAAGTTCAACATGTACCAGTCGCTGCACACCACCGTGATGGGACCGCAGGGCAGACCGGTCGAGATCCAGATCCGCACCCACACGATGCACCGTCGCTCCGAGTACGGTGTCGCGGCCCACTGGAAGTACAAGGAGGACGCCCCCGGCAACGCCACCCGGGCGAAGGCCGGGCGTGGGGGAGATGCCAGCCTGGTCAACGACATGGGTTGGCTCCGACAGCTGCTCGAGTGGCAGAACGAGACCTCCGACCCGAGCGAGTTCCTGGACTCCCTGCGCTTCGAGATCGGGGCGGGTGAGGTCTACGTCTTCACCCCCAAGGGGTCCGTCATCGCCTTGCCGTCGGGGTCGACCTCGGTGGACTTCGCCTACGCCGTGCACACCGAAGTGGGGCACCACTGCATCGGCGGGCGGGTCAACGGGCGACTGGTCCCGCTGGAAAGCCCCCTCGAGAACGGCGACGTCGTTGAGATCCTGACGTCCAAGGCGGATGGGGCCGGCCCGTCGCGCGACTGGCTGACGTTCGTCAAGAGCCCGCGCGCCCGCAACAAGATCCGGCAGTGGTTCTCCAAGGAGCGCCGCGACGAGGCCATCGAAGATGGCAAGGACGCGATCGCCAAGGCCATGCGCAAGCAGGGTCTGCCGCTCCAGCGGCTGATGACCCATGACACGCTCACCGGTCTCGCCGGTGAGCTGCGCTACCCCGACATCTCCAGCCTGTATGCCGCCGTAGGCGACGGTCACGTGTCCGCGCAGCACGTCGTGGAACGCCTGGTGACCTCCCTGGGCGGGGAGGAGGGCGCCAGTGAGGACCTGGCCGAAGCCACCACACCGGCCTCCGGCCTGCGGCGCCCACGCAGCGGTGACTCCGGCGTCGTGGTCGCCGGGACGCCTGACGTGTGGATCAAGCTGGCCCGGTGCTGCACGCCGGTTCCGGGCGACCCCATCATCGGTTTCGTCACGCGGGGCAGCGGCGTCTCGGTGCACCGCTCCGACTGCACCAATGCCGAGTCCTTGCTCTCCCAGCCCGATCGGCTGGTCGCTGTCGAGTGGGCTCCTTCGGCGGCCAGCGTCTTCCTGGTGCAGCTGCAGGTCGAGGCCCTCGATCGCAGCCGACTTCTCTCGGATGTCACGCGCGTCCTGTCCGACCAGCACGTCAACATCTTGTCGGCGAGCGTTCACACCTCACGCGACCGCGTGGCGCTGTCGCGATTCACGTTCGAGATGGGCGACCCCGGACATCTCGACCACGTGATCAATGCCGTCCGCAGGATCGACGGCGTGTTCGACGTCTACCGGCTCACCGGCGGCAAGGCAGCCTCCAAATCGACGGATTCCCCTTAGCCGCTGAACTCCTGGACGCCGGCACGAGCCTGGGCCAACCATTCCTCGCGGGCCTCGAGCGCCGACCGTGCTTCGGCGATCTTCGTGGCATCGCCGGACGCCTCGGCCTTGCCGAGGTCCTTGCGCAGCCCCTCGACGGCCAGCTCGAGCTGGTCCACCAGGCTCTGGGCGCGGGCCGCCGCTTCGGGATTGA
>JANOHS010000271.1:0-2802 GCA_031406655.1 Micrococcales bacterium | reverse complement strand
AAAGACCATGGGGAAGGCAAGCGCGAGCATGGTCCAGGCGTCCGGGGTCGGCGTCATCATCGCTGCGAAGACGAAGATGAGGATGATGGCCACGCGCCAGCCCTTGAGCATGATGCGCGCCGGCAGCAGATGGGCGACGTTCAGGCCGACGAGGAAGACAGGCAGAAGGAACGCCAGTCCGAAGGCAAGGATGAAGCGGGTCACGAAGGTCAGATAGAGCGCCGCGTCCGGCAGGTTGGCCGCTCCCTCCGGGGTGAAACCCAGAAGCACCTCGACCGCTTTGGGAACCACCTGGGTCGCGAGCAGGCACCCGCCGAGGAACAGCGGCACGGCGGCGGCGATGAATGCCATGCTCGTGCGCTTCTCACGTTTGGTCAGCCCGGGGACGATGAAGCCCCACACCTGGAATAGCCAGACCGGACTTGCCACGATGACCCCGACGAACAGCGCGACCTGCACCTGAACGGTGAAGGGCTGGGTGATGCCCCCGAAGTTGATGTTGACCAGGCCCTCTCGCTCCGCTGCGATCCTGCGCAGTGGAGCCATGATTCGGTCGAACAACCAGCCGTACTCGACCCAGCCGAGGATGCTGCCCACCGCAATGGCCCCCGCGGCGATGAGGAACCGCCGACGAAGCTCGCGCAGGTGGTCACCCAGTGACATGCGGCCTTCGGTGTTGCGCTTACGGCGCAGTGTTGCCATGGGTCAGTGAATCTTCAGTTGACCGGGGGCTTGTCGCTGATGGCGTGCCGCTCAGGCCGGCGGCTGGCTGTGCGTCTCGCGCTCGAACGGGTCCGCAGCCGTTTTCGCGGTCGCGTCCGTGGTCGAGTCAGCCGTTGCGTCCGAGATGGGATGGACCGCCTCGCCCTTGACGGTGTCACTGCTCGCGGCGCTCGGCGTGGTCTTGCCGTCCTTCTTCATCTCATCGACCTCGGACTTGAAGATTCGCATCGAGCGACCGAGGCCACGGGCGGCGTCCGGCAGTCGCTTCCAGCCGAAGACGACCACGATCACGAGGATGAGGACGACAATGTGCCAGCCCTCGAACAATCCCTTTGCGCCCATGGTGGTCTTGCCTTCCGTGATGCCGATCCGATTCGCGAGTTTGCCAACCGACCTCAGTCTACGTGTTTCACCGACGGGAGGCGTGAAACGGCACCACGTTGCCGGCGGGACCGGCGACCGGCCGCCCTGGCCCGGTCTCGCTCCAGGCGCGCTGCTGCCGGAGCGACAAAGACGGCGAGCTCATGCGCGGAGCCGGTCCGCTCCCCGAGCAGCTCCACCTGGTCCTGAACCTGGTCGAGACGTCGCTGGGCGATCGCCAGCTCCGAACCGAGCTCCTTGGTCTGGCCCCAGAGCGCCCACGCCCGCGTCCCGAGATAGACGCCCGCAGCCACGAGCAGGCTCGCCCAGATCAACAGCCACCACATGATGCTGGACCCTACCCGCTCGGCGGGATCGAGGTGGCCGCCGCGGCATACGCCTCAAGGGCCGCACGGGCGCCCTCGCGAACGGCCAGCGCGAGCTCCGCGGGCTCGAGCACCGTTGCCTGCGAGCCCAGTCGCCACATCAGACGGCGCAGCCAGGCGGTGTCCGCGGTCCGCAAAGTGATGACCGCTCCCCCGCCCTGGGTCGGCTCGACACTCTCGGTGGGGTAGTAGTCGCTGACCCATGCGGCTCCGGGTCCAAGCGCGACACGGACCAGCTGGTCATCGGCGCGGGCTGTGAACACCCCCGCGTCCAGATCGCGCGGCTGCGCGCCGACCGGCGGTGTGCCGTCCTCCGCCAGGATCGTGAGCGCCTCGATCCGGTCCACGCGGAACAGACGAACGTCCTCGGCCCGGTGACACCAGCCCTCGAGGTACCACTGGGCGTCGAAGTTGATCACCCGCATCGGGTCGACGTCGCGCTCGGTGGACTCGTCACGGCCGGGGACCAGATACCGCAGGTGAACCCGCCGATGGGCGGTCAGGGCCTGCTCGGCCAGCGCCAGCGCCTCATTGCTCGTGCCCTCGTCGATCACCACCTGGATACGAGCGGTGCCTGCGGACGCCGAGCCGGTGGCCGCCTCGAGCTTGGCCAGCGCGCGAACGACGGCGTCCCGTTCCCCGATCCCGGGGACGGCGGCCAGTGCGCGCAGGCCGACGATCAGGGCCAGGGCCTCGTCGACGCCGAGGCGCAGCGGCCGCTTGATCGTGTCGGCATTGCCCAGGAACACCCTGCCGCTCTCCCACTCCGCCTCGATCAGGTCGCCGTGGTAGCCCCCCGGTGTGCCGCAGAGGAAGAGCAACGCAAGATCGGCCTCGACCTGCTCCGGCGTCACGGCGAACTCACGCGCCGCCTCCTCGATCTCGACACCCTGGCGGTTGAGCAGCCACGGCACCATCGTCAGCAGCCGCGAGAGCCTGGCGGTGGCCGACTCGGGCCCCTGACCGACTCGCCCCTTGGCGCTCATGACTTCGCCTCCGCGCCGACCGGCCCGGGGCCGAGCGCTCCGGTCAACCTGCGGATCACGGACTCCTTCAGCACGGCGGGACTCTCGACCAGGACATCGGGCCCGAAGCTGCTGATCTCCTCGGCGAAGGCTTCCGTGTCAGTGAAGTCGAGGTCGATCAGTGACCACGTGTCGTCGACGTCCCGGGCAGTGCCGGCTCGGCGCCGCAGGCTGTGACCGGCGCCCACACGAACCCGGAGCACCGCCGGCTGGGGGTCGCTCTCGTCGGCCAGGGTGCTGATCATCGCCCTGGGCTGATGACCCTCGGGCACCTCGTATGACGCCGCCTTGCCCTCGGTGGCGACCTT
>JANOHS010000270.1:0-1576 GCA_031406655.1 Micrococcales bacterium | reverse complement strand
CAGGTCGCCACCGTGGTAGAACCCCTTGTCCGTCGGGTCGAGGCCGGTCTCCAGCCGCGAGCCGGTCAGCCCGCCCAGGTCGTTGGCAGTCGAGCCGTTCGCGAAGCGGTCGGCCATCAGGAAGTAGAACTGCTCACGCGTCAGTGGGGCGCGCAGGCTCGAGCCCGCGAGCGCCTTGTCCGCAGCCGTCGCCTCGCCGGGAAGGTCGGTCGGGGCCACCCCGATCTTGTGCGTGACGTCGTCGTAGGAGAACGTCAGCCGGGCCGGCCCCAGCAGGACCAGAGGGATGTTCGCCCCGCCCTTGACACCGTCCGCGCCATAGCTCTCGGGCCAGTCCTTGTTGATGGCCACCTTGATCTCGTACGTGCCCGCCGGTACGTCAAGCTCCTTGCTGTATGCCGTGCTGTCACCTTCGCGGGTCAGCTCGGTGGCCGCGCAGCCGGGATCCCAGTCCCCCGGGCAGCCGACCTCGCTCTGCAGCGAGCCGACCAGCGTCGCGGTGCGCTGGACCTCAGCCGCCTGCGCGGTTGAGGCCACGGTGAGCGGCACGAGTGCGCCGACCACGGCGATGACGCCGGCCGAGAGGGCTGCAACGAGGGGCAGGGGACGGGCCACGATGGCTCCTGAGGGATCCGGAGCGGCAAGGGCCGCTCATCAACGAGGTCCGCGACGGAGTCGCAGCCCTTGCGGGTCTTTCAGGTCGCCCGCAGGAAGAGCCGCCGTTGAGTCCAAAATGTCCGCTTCTGCAGAACATACGACCATCAGGGCCTCGCGCGATAGAGCTTTCTGCAAGTTTTCTGCAACTTCTTGCAACGGCCTCCGCTCAGCGAGGGCGCCGGACCCGGCCCTCGTCCCATACCGGCTCGTCGGACTCGTAGACCGAGCCGTCCTGGCCGAAGACGAGGAAGCGGTCGAACCCCCTGGTGAACCACCGGTCGTGCGTCACTGCCACGACGGTGCCGTCAAAGGCCTCGAGCCCCTCCTCCAGCGCCTCTGCCGAGTGCAGGTCCAGGTTGTCGGTGGGCTCGTCGAGCAGCAGCAGCGTCGCGCCACTGAGCTCGAGCAGCAGGATCTGGAAGCGCGCCTGCTGACCCCCGGACAGCGACTCGAAGGTCTGTTCCGACGCGCGGGCGAGCTCGTACCGGTCCAGCGCCCTGGCTGCCTCCTCACGCGGCCTGCCAGCACGATGCTCGTCGCCGCGGTGCAGGATCTCCAGCAGGGTGCGCCCCAGGAGAGCGGGGTGCTGGTGGGTCTGGGCGAACCAGCCCGGGCGAACGCGCGAGCCCAGGCGAGCGATGCCTGTGTGCTCAACCGTGACCGCCTGCACATCCCCAACCGGGCGGTGCTCCGGTGCCGGGTCGCTACCGCCGGCGGCCAGCAACCGCAGGAAGTGGGACTTGCCGGATCCGTTGCTGCCGAGGACCGCAACCCTCTCGCCGTACCAGATCTCCAGGTCGAACGGCTTCATCAGTCCGGTCAGCTCGAGGCCCTCGGCGATGACCGCCCGCTTGGCCGTCCGACCGCCCTTGAGCCGCATCCGCACGTTCTGCTCGTGCGGGACCAGCTGGGGCGGCCC
>JANOHS010000267.1:0-11969 GCA_031406655.1 Micrococcales bacterium | reverse complement strand
GTCCTGGAACGGGGCGCCGTTGTCGCCCTGAAGCAGGTCGGCCTGGCCACCACCCTCGATCCAGTCGTCGCCGTCGTCACCGAAGACGGTGTCGAAGGAGTCGCCGGCGAAGATGAAGTCGTTGCCCGAACCGCCGAATGTCTCGGTGGGGTCCGAACCGCCGACCACGAAGTCGTTGCCGCGGCCAGCCTGGTTCAGGTCGAAGCCCTGACCGGAGCTGATCGCGTCGTTGCCGTCGCCACCCTTGGGGACATCGTCACCGAACGTGTCGGTGATGATGTCGTCACCGAGGCCACCGATGATGCCGTCGTTGCCGGCCCCACCTTCGAGGCGGTCGTTGCCATCGTTGCCACGGAGCGTGTCGTCTCCTTCGCTGGACCAAACCCTGTCGTTGCCAGCGGTACCGCCGAACACGACGTGCAAAGGCCCGGTGTACCGGATGGTGTTGTCCGACATCCTGATGAGCTCGACCGCCTCGTTGTAGTCAGGCGTGGCGAGGTCATCGATGGTCGGCCCGGTGGGGTTCTGCTTGGAGAGGTCGAACGTACGGTCCACTCGCGAGAACGAGTCGGCCGGCAGGCTAGTCACGTCGGTGTTGCGCATGATCAGCTCCGCGAAGGAGTTGCCCTCGAGCTGAACCAGCATGTTGAGCCCAGCAGTACGCGACAGGTAGTAGAGCCGGTCGCCGTCCTGAAGGTTCTCCATCTGTCGCTCGAAGACGAAGTTGAACGTGTTGCCCAACAGACCGCCGAACGGCTCGATCTTCTCGGCAAGTCCACCGACCCACAGGTCAACATTGTCCAGCCCGCTGGTGGCAGCCGGGCTCTCCATGAAGGCAACGTCTCCCGCGACCAGGGCTGCGGCAGCGGTTCGCCGGTTCGCCATGGTGCCGGTGATGGAGGCGTGCGTGCCATAGGCCGCCACGAAGTTGACGAGCGACTCGGGGTGCTTGATGGCAAGCCCGAAGTCGTTCCAGTTCGCGTACGGCGCCAGTGCCGAGTTTCCGTTCGTCGCTGCGAAGAACGACCGACGCGCCGCGTTCAGCGACGGGACACCGGCCTCCCGGGCGCGAGCCATGTTCAACGACGGCAGGTCCAGCGGCAGGCCAAGGAGCCTGTTGCGCAGGGCCTCGGTGACGAACTCGTCGAGCTCGTTGCCGACCTGGTTCGTCATACCCCGCACGATGCTTCCGGTCGCCGCCTCCGGCGTGAGACCTCCCGCGAGGAACGACGGGGGGTTCAGGAACGCATCCAGGAGCGGGATGTCGGTGTTCGCTCCGGTGGCGCTGGTGCGGGCCACCGTCTCGGTCAGCATGGAGTGGCCGAACCTGTAGACCGCGTGCGCGAACTCGGCGGTGATCGCCGGGTTGATGCTCGAGTCATAGCCGGCGAAGAGGTTGACCTGCGGCTGCACCTTGCGGGCGAACTCCTCGAACGCCAGGTGCTGGTACTCCATCTCCGTGACGAACCGCGCCGCCTGGAACAGGCGCTCGCCGTTCCAGGAGCCATCCGCAAGCATCCATTGGGAGAGCTGCGTCGGGTCCTCTCGGGTGATGACGGACTTGATGTCGCTCCCGAGGGGGTCGGCTACAGCTGGGCCGGTCAGCCTGTTGTGCTCGGAGTGGAAGATGCTGTGCACGGCCGTCAGGCCGATGTTCTCGTTCAGGCGCCCGTCACCGGCGATGAAGTGAGCGTTGAGCATCTCGTCGTCGTAGGTGCCAAGGGCCTGAATGCCGGCAGCTCCCGTGATCAACGCGTCGCCGTCAGCCGTCAGGGCCTGCTTGGGGGTCGCCTGGTTGCCATCGTGGTCGCCGAACGGAACCGCGTTGTGGGCGATGTCGTCGAGGAAGGCATGACCGGTCTTGACGGCATTGGCAGGAACGAGGACACCAAGCCCGCCGTTCGCGGCCGGGTTGCCCTGGACGAGGCCGGTGGTGGTGACGATCTGCGGGTACCCGTTGGAACCGCGGGTGAAGCGGCCGTAGGGGTCGGTGGCCAGCAGCGGGACGCTCAGCACATCGGTGTCAATGAGCTGGATGCCGAGCATCGTCCGGGCCTGCGCCTTGACGGCGCTCCATTCGGCCATGCCGCCGCCGGTGCCGGTGACCAGCTTGCCGGTGCTCACGGGCCTGCCAAGAGCGTTGTTCGCATATCCGCGCAGGAACACCTGGTGGGACGGGTGCGAAGTGTAGGTCTGGCTCTGGTCGACGAAGGGCGACGTCTGGTTGGTCGCGTTCTTGATGTCGTCGGCGCTCTCGTCGGCGGGTGTGGCGGGGTTGTCCCCCACGACGCCGTCCAGGCCGGGCTGGTTGGTCGACCGGGTCAGGACCATGAACCGCTGGCCGACGGGAAGGTCGTCCCCGTCCCCCAGGATGCCGTTGGGGCCTGGGATCAGTGGGTCGTCAGCCTGAAGCGGCATGAAGACGGAGCCGCCACTCTTGTTGGTGAGGTCCAGGCCGTGGTCGAAGAACTGGCCGAACAGGGTGAACCACGAGTTGTAGGGCGCAGACAGGCCGACGTCGGGGGCAGTGTTCGGTATGAACAATGTCCCCTCCGGGATCGGCACTGGCGAGGCCGGGGGCGGCGGGGGCGGGACATCCAGCCCCGCAGCAGCAATGGCAGCCGGGTTCGTCTTTGTCTGGTCGACGATCAGGTTGCTCGCGATGCGCGGCTGGGAGTCGAACACGACGCCCCTGGTCTGTTCGTACGACGTTGGCCCACTCGGAGCCGGCCCGGGGCCGTCAGGGTCGCCCGCCTCGGCTGCATTGAACTGGGCCGGGACCAGTCGTGGGAACGTCTTGTCCGCGTTGCCGAAGCCGTTCTGGCCGGACACCAGGTTGTTGCAGGACCCGTCCACGGTGCGCAGACCCCATGGGAGCTCGGTGCCAACTGTGGACTGGTTCGGGATCTGGTCGACGCCTTCGCCGAGCAACGTCCCGCACGGGTCCGCGGTCGACGCGGTCGCCGCGTGACGCTCAGCGATCTTGATCTGCGCGAGGATGAACCTCAGGTCGGATGCGTTGAGGTTGAAGCCCTGTCCGACGGCAGCGGCCGCGTTGGTCGCCACGAGGGCAGGCAGGCCCAGGGCCACCGGTAGGAGTAGGGCAGATACCGCCGCTACCAGCCGGGTGGGTCGAGCTACCGCGCCACGTCGTCTCTGACGCCGCGCATGACTTCGGGCGCTCCGCGCCCCGGTCGTGGGTTCGCCAGATGCACCGGCAAACCCTCCAGCAAGAACATTCATGGCACACCCGTTTCGAGGAGGATAGGAACGACGCAACGATGCGGTGAAGACCTTGTGAAAATCTTGTGACCGCTTTGTCATCACCTTGCGGCTGTTCTGTCACCTCCTCGTGTAGAGATCTCATCTCGGGAGTTGAGTTCACGAACGTGGTGAACCCGCCGCTCGGACTGGCCGACCTGCTCAAGCTGCGTTGCTGGGTCGGGACAGCACGACGATGTCGTTCAGGGCCACGTCCCGGGCTGGTAGGGGTCACCAAAGGTGGTGCTGGTGTCGTCGCCCAAGACCATTGATGCTCAACTGAATTGAGCACACGGAAGGGGTTGTCCCCGCGGCCAGGTGACCAGCAGTCCCGCGAGTGGTCCATGGCCGGGAACGTCGCCAACTCGGCTCCGGGCATGTGCCGGCCCCCGCCGTGGATCTGACGACGGGGGCCGGGTCGGACACCCTGGGGTGGGGGGACGAGTGCCGACGAGAGGGAGCGTATGCCTGGGTCCTTCGACTTTTCTTGGGCCGACCCGGGGTATGGTGCCGGGCGGGCTCAGCCGTTCGGGAGGCTCAGCTCGATGCGGGTCCCCCGCCCGATGCACGAGTACACCAGGAACGTCCCGCCGCCTTCGGCGACGGTGTCGCGGATTAGCTTCAGGCCGAAGTGGCCGGCGGCTGGCACAGTGGTCGGCTCAAAGCCTCGACCGTCGTCTGTCACGGTCAGCAGGGTCCGTGAGGCGGCGCGCGCGAGCCGCACGACAACATTTCGCGGCTCGGCATGTTTCTCGGCGTTGTGCAGGCTCTCGCGGGCCACCCGGTAGACGAGGGTCGCCGTCGTCTCGTCCAGTGCGAGGTCCTCGTCCACATAGACCTGGACGTTCGCACCTGCCTGGCGCAGCGAGGTGCCGAGGTCGCTCAGGGATCGTGCCAGACTCTGCGGGTCCAGCTCCCGGGGATACAGCTGGGTCACCATGTCGCGTAGCAGGCCGACGTCGCGGCGCACGGTCGCCCCGAGGCCTGCGACAACCGGCCTGTTCCTGGCGTCCAGATGCTCGTCGAGCGAGGACAGGGCATAGCCCACACCCGCCAGGTCCTGGATCACGTCGTCGTGCAGCTCCTGGGCCAGCTGTCGGCGCTCGTGGTCGGCGGCGGCCACCGCGTGCACCAGTAGTCGCTCCTGGGACTGACGGCTGCGCTGGACCCGGCGAGCCAGCTTCAGCGCAGAAGGTAGCTGCGCGAAGTTGAGGAGTATCAAGGCGGCCAGCCCGACCGGTGCCATCTGCGCCAGGAGCTCGTCTTCGACCTGCGCGTAGATGCTCGTCGGGAAGTAGGCCTCGAAAATGAGCCGTTGGCCGGTGCTCCCCCGGGCGAGGGTGTACACCTCGACCAGCTGTTGGGTGCCCTGGCTCCTCTCGAACTCATTTTCGTGCTCCTGTAGGGAGCTGATCTGCGCGAGGCTGGGCTCGCGGGACCGCAGGAGCGACGCCACTTCGGGGAGTGGGTAGACGCGGCCGATGAGCGACGGCTCATCGGAGTAGAGCACGATGCCGCTGGTATCCCAGATCTTGATGCGGACAATTGAGCCGTTGCGGATTCCCGGGCGGACGATGGCATCGATCCGGGCCAGGGCTGCCGGGTCACGGGCGATCACCCCCGAGGTCGTGTGGGGAGCCAGGAGATCGGTGGACAGGCTCTGCCAGTTCTCAACGGCAGCCTTGAGCGCCCGGTCCTCAGCGATGTTGTCGAACAGGAGCACCGTGGGCACGGCGACGAGCACGAGCGAAGCGAGCCCGACCAGCAGGAACTGGGTGAGGGCCGACCTGATCTCCGAGCTCCCGAAGGAGTCCTCCGGGCCCGGCCTGAGCCTGAGCCGCATCAGAAACCAGCGGCCTTCGCTCGCTCGTCCTGGATCTGGATCTGGATGAGCCCTATCCGCACAGCGTTGACCACCGCTTCGAGCTGCGAGTGGGCGCCCAGCTTGGACAGCAGGCTCTTGACGTGGCCGCGGCAGGTGTGGCTGCTGATGTGCAGATCGTGGGCGATGGTGGTGACGTCCCTGCCGTCGGCCATCTGGACCAGGACCGAGAGCTCCCGCTGCGACAGGGGCCGCGCCAGTGCGTTTCTCGCGGTTCGTGGCTGGTCGACGAGTCGGGTCACCAGGACTGGGTCCACCGCGAGACTTCCTCTTTTGGCGGTCCGTAACGTGCTGAGCAGGTCCGTGAAGTGACCATCCTTGGCAAGGAACCCGCAGATCCCGCTCGCCGCTGCGTTGGCCACGGCGTCCGCTGTCACATGTGCGGTCAGCATGATGACCCGCGCATGCGGGCTCATGGCCAGGATCTGAGCCGTGGCGGCGAACCCGTCGATGTCAGGGAGCTGGACGTCCATCAGCACCACGTCGGGCCTGAGCTCGGCGAACATTGACACCGCGTCCGCGCCGTTCGTGGCGTGACCCACGCTCACGAGATCGCGCTCGCGGTCGATCGCGCCGGTCAGCAGCTCCGCAAAGGTGCTGTGGTCGTCGACGACGAGAACTCGCAGCGTCGTGCTATTCGTTAGTACAGCCATGTCCCCGCTCCCACCAGACGCGTCAAACAATGATCCTGACCCAAGGGTCGTGCGACGGCGGAGTCGGCAACACCGACATTTGTCGTAGAGCGGTGTCCGACAAGGGGATGATGGTCAGAGGTCAGGCTCCGAGCGCCCCGAACAAGTGACCGCCACGTCGACCACCGACGTTGTGCAACAACAGATTCAGTGCGCGGAAGGCCTGCTCAACCGAGGTGGAACGGGCAATCGCATCGGATATCCCGTTTCCCATCGCGGTGACGGGGGGCCCGGCGCCGAGCTGGCTAGCCATGTGCAGCCGGACCACAGCATCGAGGAGGTGACTGAGCTCCTCGTTGTCCTCGTTGGCCCCGCGAAGCAGCCGGACATACAGCTCCTGCAGGCCGGGTCCCGGGGCGCAGCCCAGCTCAGCCGCGAACAGTCGTCGGCACTGGTCGTAGGCCTGCAGACCGTCCGCGTGCTGACCGCTGGCCTCCTTGCTCGCCAGCAGTGCGTGCCAGGCCGACTCGTCCAGGGGGTCGTCGTCCAGGGCCAGTCTTGCCCACCGCTCTGCGCTTCCGGCGTGCAGTCCTGCGACCTTGTTGGCGGCGGCGACCAGGTCCTTGCGGACGTTCTGGCTGTGAATCCGGCGCACATCGTCCAGCCATTCGCTGTCGAACTCTTCGGGAAGCAGAGGGGCCTCGGAGAGCGCCATCGCCCGATGCAACATCGGCAGCGCGTCGGCGGCTGACGTCGCCGCCTGGAGCGCGGCGGAGATGAGGCGTTCGTAGCGAACGAGGTCCAGGTCGACCCGACCCATGTCGATCGCATAACAGCCGGCCACGGTCGTGATCAGGCTCGCCCGGGCAGTGTGGCTTGGCTGGAGCTTCTTGCGCAGGACGCACACGTAGGCCTCGAGCGTTGCCTTGGCACAGCTCGGCGGGGAGCCGCCCCACAGCAGCGACACGAGCCGATCCTTTGAGACGGGGGCGCCCCGGTGCAACAGCAGTGCGAGCAGGACGCGACGCGGTTTGGCGCCGCCGAGCTCGCGCGGGCCCATGGTCGTCTGGCCAGCCCGCACCTGAAGTCCGCCAAGCAGGTCGACGCTGATGCAGCCGTCGTTCTGATCATTGCTGGTGCCAACGCCGGTGTCGCCATCGACCGCCTGCCCGGCTCTCTCGTGGTGCGGTGCTGTCCATGTGGTGCGTGTCGCTACTTGCGTCATCTTCCCTCCAGGTCCCTGAACATCGTGTGCTCGTAGACCCTGGACGGCTCGGCTCAAAAGATTGACTGCGGAACCCCCAATTTTGGTCGTTGTCCCGAGGGGTCGGTCGGACTACCGGCGTCGAGCGCATCCCCGGTAGGGCGCGGCCGTCACACCCGCAACCGGGTCCTGGAGCTCGATCACTGCCCTAGGGTGGGGGAGCCATCTCCCGGACTTGAGCAAGGTGCACGTATGCCCTCCGAACGCAGGTCGCACCGTGGCACGGCCCGGGTGGGACTCACGCTCTTGTCGCTCATCGGGGTGGCCTGGGGCATGACTGCGGCACTGGCCGGTGGTGCCATGCCGGGTGAGGCCCGGGCCACCCCCACCCAGACGAAAACTGCTGCAGAACAGTCGATTTCGGGCTCGGTGGCCGGATCGCCCCTCGCCGCTCTTGCCGGTCTCGGAGTCAAGGGACGGGCGCCGGGAACGGGGTACGACCGGACGCTCTTCGGCCAGTCCTGGGCCGACGTCGACCGCAATGGGTGTGACACCCGCAACGACGTGCTCCGGCGCGACCTCACGGCATACGTCCTGAGGGTGGGCACCCACGGCTGCCTTGTTCTGTCTGGCACCCTGCACGATCCCTACACGGCCTCGACCATCGCGTTCGTTCGCGGCCAGGACACTTCCGCCAAGGTCCAGATCGACCACGTCGTGGCACTCTCCGACGCCTGGCAGAAGGGAGCGCAACGGTGGTCGACGCCGAGGCGCACGGCCTTCGCGAACGACTCGCTCAACCTGCTCGCCGTCGATGGTGCTGCCAACACACGCAAGGGCGACGGCGATGCGGCCACCTGGCTGCCGCCCAACAAAGCCTACCGCTGCTCGTATGCCGCCCGGCAGGTCGCCGTGAAGGCGAAGTACGGGCTCTGGGTCACCCGAGCGGAAAGAGATGCCCTCGCGCGGGTTCTGGCCGCGTGCCCGTCCCAGAAGATGCCCGTGGCCGCACCCTTCGTCCTCGGGACAGGCGGCCAGTGAGCGTCTGACGGGTCAGACTGCGCGGCCGACCAACGTGCCGATGCCGTACGTCACGGCCATGGCGATCAGCCCGCCGATCACGTTGCGCCAGATCGACCGGCTTGCGGGTGACGAGCCCAGGCGGGCGGCCAGCAACCCAGTCCCGGCCAGTGCGAGGACAACGCCGATCACGGTGACCGGGACCCGCCACGATGTCGGTGGGAGAACGATCGCAAGCAGCGGCAGCAGGGCTCCGAGTGTGAAAGCGAGGAAGGAGGCAAAGGACGCGTGGGTTGGGCTGGTGAGGTTGTGTGGGTCGATCCCCAGCTCCGCCTCGGCATGTGCGCCGAGGGCGTCGTGTGCCGTCAGCTGCTCGGCAACCTCCTTGGCGAGAACGCGCGTAAGGCCTTTCGCCTCATAGATTCCGGTGAGCTCTTCCAGCTCCTCCTCGGGGGTCTCCTCGAGCTCGCGCCGCTCCTTGGTGAGAAGCGCACGCTCCGAGTCCTTCTGGGTGCTCACCGAGACGTACTCACCCACGGCCATGCTCATGGCACCGGCCGCGAGCCCGGCGATACCAGCTGTGACGATGATCGTGCGCGAGGTGGTCGCGCCGGCGACGCCGATCACGATGCCGGCGGTGGACACGATGCCGTCGTTCGCCCCGAGCACACCTGCGCGCAGCCAGTTGAGCCGCCCCGGGATGTTGTCGCCGTGGGGCTCGGCGTGGTCGTTCGCATCGATGTTGCTGGCGACTGCGTCGGTCATGACAGCTCCACGGCGACGGCGCCCAGATCCGTTGCAGCAGAAGCAATCCGGTGGGCGAGCTCGATGTCGAGCTGGGTCACTCCATGCGCCGAGTGGGTGGACAGGCGCCAGCGGGTTGTCTTCCAGCGCACGTCGATGTCGGGGTGGTGGTTCATCTGCTCGGCCTCGTCGCCGGCGAGCGCGACCAGCCTCAAGGCCGTCGGGAAGTCGGGGGCGTCGTATGACGCCTCGACGCTCTCCCCATCGTGGCGCCACCCCGGGAGATCGCCCAGCTGAGCTTCGATCTCCAGGTCGGTCAGCAGTCTGCTCATGGTCACACCGTGGCAAGTCCGGGGCCGGTTGTCGAGCAAGGGGACCATCATCCAGCCCGCCGTGTCGCCGGCAAAGCCCGAAACCGAGCTCCGGTGCCTCAGTCCTGTGGCGCCGCCGGACCGCCTGGGTGAGCCGTCGGCATCGGCAGGTCGATGAGGTTCTCGGGGAAGTGACACGCCACGCGGTGACCCGGCGCGAGCTCGGCCAACGGCGGTTCGATCGTGCTGCAGATCTCCTGGGCCTTCCAGCACCGGGTGTGGAACCGGCACGCCGTCGGGGGGTTGATCGGCGAGGGGACGTCGCCCTCCAGGCGGATGCGATCGCGTTTCGTGCGCCTGCCCGTGTCCGGGAGCGGTACCGCGGACATCAGCGCCACGGTGTAGGGGTGCATCGGGCGCTCGTAGAGCGGTGTGCGGTCGGCGATCTCGACCATCTTTCCGAGGTACATGACCGCGACCCGGTCGGACATGTGACGTACGACCGAGAGGTCGTGGGCGATCGTGACGTAGGTCAGGCCGAGCTCGTCCTGCAGGTCCTCGAGCAGGTTGATCACCTGTGCCTGGATCGACACGTCGAGCGCCGAGACCGGCTCGTCCGCGACGATCAGCCTGGGCTTGAGCGCGAGAGCTCGGGCGATGCCGATCCGCTGACGCTGACCTCCGGAGAACTCGTGCGGGTAGCGGTTGTAGTGCTCCGGGCTCAGCCCCACCAGCTCGAGCAGCTCCTGGACGGTCTTCTTGGTGCCGTGCTCGGTCTTGACGTTCTGCAGGCGGAAGGGGGCCCCGACGATGGTTCCGACCGTATGCCGTGGGTTCAGCGAGCCGTAGGGGTCCTGGAAGATCATCTGCACGTCGCGACGCAGCGGACGCATCTTGCCCATGGAGATGTGGGTGATGTCCCGGCCCTCGAACAGGATCGTGCCCCCGGTGGGCTCGATCAGCCGGGTGAGCATGCGACCCGTGGTGGTCTTGCCGCAACCGGACTCACCCACCAGCGAGAGCGTCTCGCCCTTGCGCACGGTGAAGCTCATCCCATCGACCGCCTGGACAGCGCCGACCTTGCGCTGAAGCAGCCCACGCCGGATCGGGAAGTGCTTCTGCAGGTCGGTGACGACGAGCAGGTCCTCGCTCTTCATGGGGTCCTCATAGCATCGGCTTGATGTCGCTCTCCCAGACCCGCTGGCGGTCCTGGGCAGAGAGGTGGCAGGCGAGGAAGTGGCGAGGGGAGATCTCGAGGAACTCCGGGCGATCGGTCTCGCAGGCCCCGCCGTTGAGCTCGACGTAGACGCACCGCGGGTGGAACGGACAGCCACTGGGGACGTTGATCAGGCTGGGCGGTGTGCCGTGGATGGGCCTCAGCCGCTCGGTGCGCTCGCGGTCCAGCCGAGGCATCGAGCCCAGAAGCCCCCACGTGTAAGGGTGCTGCGGGGCGGTGAAGATCTCGTGGGCAGTGGCGTACTCGACGGCGCGACCCGCATACATCACCAGGATGTCGTCGGCCAGCTCGGCGACGACGCCGAGGTCGTGGGTGATGATGATCACTGCCGAGTTGAACTCCTGCTGAAGGTCCCGGATCAGGTCGAGGATCTGCGCCTGGACCGTCACATCGAGCGCCGTCGTGGGCTCGTCAGCGATCAGCAGCTCGGGGTCGCACGAGAGCGCCATGGCGATCATCGCGCGCTGGCGCATGCCGCCGGAGAACTGGTGCGGGTACTCGTCGACCCGCGACCCCGGCTGCGGTATCCCCACCCGGCCGAGCATGTCGATCGCGTGCTTGCGTGCCACCTGCTTCGAGACGCTGTTGTGCACGCGGTAGGCCTCGATGATCTGGTGGCCCACCGTGTAGTACGGGTGCATGGACGAGAGCGGATCCTGGAAGATCATGGCCATGTTCTTGCCACGCAGCTTGCGGATGTGCTCCCTGGAAGCGCCGATCAGGTTGTCGCCCTTGAGCAGGACCTGACCGGAGATCTTGGCGGTTCCGGGTGGGTGAAGCCCCATGATCGACAGGCTGGTGACGCTCTTGCCCGACCCCGACTCGCCGACGATGCCCAGCGTCTCGCCGAGCTCGAGGTTGAAGCTCAGGCCGTCGACCGACCTGACCACGCCGTCGTCGGTGGGGAAGTGCACCCGAAGGTCCTTGACCTGCAGGAATCCCTCGATCCCGGGACGGACGGCGGGATCGCCTGGAGTGGCCGTGGAGGTGGTCACTGCGTCCGCACTCTCGGGTCGACGACGGCGTACAGGAGATCGACGACCAGGTTGGCGATCACGATGAAGAATGCTGCCAGCAGCGTCACCCCCATGATCTTGGGCATGTCCTGGGCCACGATGCCGTCGACGGCGTACTTCCCGAGCCCGTTCAAGGAGAACGTCTTCTCGGTCAGGACAGCGCCTCCGAGCAGCAGGCCGACGTCCAGGCCGAAGATCGTGAGGATGGGCGTCAGCGCGGCTCGCAGACCGTGCTGGATGACGACGTTGCGCTCGCGCAGGCCCTTGGCTCTGGCGGTCCTGATGTAGTCCTCGTGCATGGTCTCGAGCATGCCCGCCCGGGTCAGCCGGGCGTACTGCGCGGAGAACAGAAAGGCAAGGGTGATCCAGGGGAGGGTCATCGAGAAGGCCCACTGTGCGGGGTTCTCGGTGAACGGGACGAACTGGCCCCCCGGGGCGGTCCAGCCCAGGGTGTAGCTGAAGAAGGCCAGGGACACCAGACCGGTGAAGAAGATGGGTAAGGACACGCCTGCCAGGGCCACGCCCATCGCTCCCCGGTCGAAGATGGTCCCTCGGCGCAGTGCCGACAGCACACCGGTCGATACTCCGGCAACCAGCCACAAGATCGAGGCTCCGACGGCCAGCGAGCCCGTCACTGGCGCACGGTCGAGCAGGTCGGGCCA
>JANOHS010000264.1:0-3696 GCA_031406655.1 Micrococcales bacterium | reverse complement strand
GGCAACTGGTCGTCCTACCCGCCGCACAAGCACGACGAGCACCGCCGGGACCGTGAGAGCGTCCTGGAGGAGATCTACTACTTCGAGATGCGTGCCGAGGCTGATGCGCCGGCGTCGGCCGATCCCTTTGGCTACCAGAGGGTCTATGGCCCCAGGGATCGACCGATCAACATCCTGGCCGAGGTCCGCCATGGTGACGTCGTCCTTGTTCCTCACGGCTGGCACGGTCCGGCGATGGCGCCACCCGGCTACGACATGTACTACCTGAACGTGATGGCAGGACCGGGCGCGGACCGCGAGTGGCTGATCAGCGAGGACCCCGCCCACGCATGGATTGCCCAGACGTGGGCTTCTCAGAAGGTGGACCCCCGGCTGCCGTTCGGCGCGAAGCGGTGACCGCGACGATCCGGTTGACGGTCGCCCAGGCGGTCGTCCGGTTTCTCGCGTGCCAGTACTCCGAGCGCGACGGGATCCAGCAGAGGTTGGTCGTTGGCTGCTTCGGCATCTTCGGCCACGGCAACATCGCCGGACTCGGCCAGGCCCTGATGCAGATGGAGGTCGACGGCGACCAGGAGGCGTTGCGGTACTTCCAGAGCCGCAACGAACAGGCCATGGTGCACACCGCGGTGGGCTTCTCCCGGATGCGGAACCGCCTGCAGACACTGGCTTGCACGACGTCGGTGGGTCCGGGTGCGACCAACCTGGTCACCGGCGCCGCGCTGGCAACCATCAACCGGATCCCCGTGCTGCTGCTGCCCGGCGACGTCTTCGCGACCCGGGCCAGCGGCACCGTCCTGCAGCAGCTGGAGTCGCCGCGCGGCCATGACGTCTCCGTCAACGACGCGCTGCGACCGGTATCCGTGTTCTTCGACAGGGTGTGGCGACCCGAGCAGCTCTCGTCCGTTCTGCTCGGCGCGATGCGAGCCCTGACCGACCCGGTGAACACCGGGGCGGTGACCATCGCCCTGCCCCAGGACGTGCAGGCCGAGTCGTGGGACTGGCCGGTCGAGCTCTTCGACGCCCGGGTCTGGCATGTTGCACGACCCCTGCCCGAGACTGCCGTGCTTCGGCAGGCGGCGGCCGCGCTCCGTGCCTGCCGGCGCCCGCTGGTCGTGGCTGGGGGCGGAGTCGGCTACTCCGATGCGACCAAGGCCCTGCGCCAGTTCGCAGAGGCCACAGGCGTGCCCGTTGCCGAGACCCAGGCGGGCAAGGGCTCTCTCGCATGGGACCACCTGCAGTCCGTGGGGGCCATCGGAGCCACGGGCACCACCGCCGCCAACACCCTGGCCGCCGAGGCTGACCTCGTGATCGGCATCGGCACCCGCTGGAGCGACTTCACGACCGCCTCGATGAGCGCCTTCCGTGACCCCGACGTGAGGTTCGTCAACATCAACGTGGCAGCTCTTGACGGGCACAAGCTCTCGGGTCTTTCCGTGGTTGCCGATGCTCGGGAAGCCCTGCAGTCATTGACAACCCAGCTGGTCGGATGGCGAGCCGACCCGGCATACACGGATCGGGCGAGCGACCTGGCGGGCGCGTGGGACGGCGTGGTCACTGCGGCGTACGACCTTGACGGCGATCCGGGTGCGGTTCCCCTGCAGAGCCAGGTCATCGGCACGGTCAACGACCTGTCCGGTGCTCGTGATGTCGTGGTGTGCGCGGCCGGCTCGATGCCCGGCGACCTGCACAAGATGTGGCGGACGAGCGACGTCAAGGGCTATCAGGTGGAGTACGGCTACTCGTGCATGGGCTATGAGATCGCCGGCGGGCTCGGGGTGAAGATGGCCGACCCCGATCGCGAGGTCATCGTCATGGTGGGCGACGGGTCGTACCTGATGATGGCCCAGGAGCTGGTCACGGCAGTTCAGGAGGAGCTCAAGCTGGTCGTGGTCCTCGTGCAGAACCACGGCTTCGCGTCCATCGATGCGCTGTCCCAGACCGTTGGTGCGCCAGGGTTCGGCACCAACTCCCGCTATCGTGGAGAGGGCGGCCGACTTGACGGCGACATCCTGCCGGTCGACCTGGCCGCCAACGCCGCCAGTCTCGGCGCTCGCGTCCTTCGCGCCGACACGCTGGGCGCTCTCAGGCGATGCCTGAGCGAGGCCTTGGCCGCCACCCGGACCACCGTCGTCCACGTTGAGTGCGACCTGGAAACCGGGTCGCCGCCGAGCGGGTCCTGGTGGGATGTGCCGGTCGCCGAGGTGTCCACCCAGCCGGTCACGCGAGCGGCGCGGTCGGCATACGAGCAGGCCAAGATCAGCCAGCGAAGCCACCTGAGCCCCTTCAGCCGCGAGCCTGACTGAACGACAGATACCCGGCCTTTGCTCACTTCAGGCCGCTGCGGACACCGAATCTGGCGCCTGAAACCGGCCTGAGCTGAGCAAACCGGCCTGAGGTGAGCAAGGGGTGTCAGCGGGTGGCGCCGGTGATCAGCCACGCGTCGCCACGGGCACGCCAGCCGAGCGCGACGCCTCGCATCGTCATGAAGACGACGAAGGTCAGCCAGAGCACCGTCAGCGCATGTCCTTGCGCGGCAACCGGATCCGGGCCGGCCAGCAGCGAGGACCCGGCCGTTCGAACGCTCAGGATGAAAGGCAGATAGAGCACGAGCAGCCCGACCTGGGCCCACGCGAGCCACCGGCCGTCGCCGGCTCCGATCAGCACGCCGTCCAGGACGAAGACGAACCCCGCGATGGGCTGGGAGAGCGCCACCACGATGAGGGCGGCGGCCAGTGCCGACCGTACGGCGGGATCAGAGGTGAACAGCGCTGGCAGCACCGAATGCGTTGCCAGCACAAGGAGTCCGAGCAACCCACCGCCGATGACCCCCCACAGCAGCATGGTGCGGGTGGCTGATCTGGCGCCTTGCACGTCTCCGGCGCCCAGAGCCTTTCCGGTCAGCGCCTGACCGGCGATTGCCAGGGCGTCCAGGGCGAACGCGAGGAAGGTCCACACGGTGGCGGACACCTGGTAGGCGGCCAGTGGCACGTCCCCCAGACCTGCGGCGACCCAGGTCGTTAGGAGCAGGACCAGGCGAAGTGCCAGTGTCCGGACAAGCAGGGGTACGCCGTCCAGCGCCGCACGCAGCACCCTGCCGGGATGCGGGCGAAGACTCGCACCGAGCCGTCGCGCGCGGCGAGTGACGACGAGAACGAGGGCGCCCGCCATACCGGACTGGGCGATCACGGTCCCGAGCGCTGAACCCGAGATGCCCATCTGGAGGCCGAAGACGAGCAGCAGGTTGAGCGCGATGTTGACGCTGAAGCCCACCACGGATGCGACCAAAGGCGTTCTCGTGTCCTGCAGTCCGCGCAGGACTCCGGTCACGGCGAGGGCGACAAGCATCGCGGGTATGCCGACGGCGGACACGCGCAGGTAGGTCACCGCCTGTTCCAGGGCGGCAGGGGAGGCGCCGAACAGTGCGCACAGGGGCGCGGCGTAGGCGGCGACCAGTGCGCCGGTGACGATGCCGATCGCGATGGCCAGCCACAGGCCGTCGATGCCGGCACCGACGGCGTTCCTTTCCGAGCCGGCTCCGACCTGTCGGGCCACGATCGACGTGGTGCCGTAGGCGAGGAACACGAAGATGTTGGCCGCCGTGATGAGCGCCGCACTGGCCACACCAAGTCCGGCCAGCTCCGTGGTGCCCAGGTGGCCGATGATCGCGGAGTCGCTGAGCAGGAACAGCGGCTCGGC
>JANOHS010000219.1:0-5344 GCA_031406655.1 Micrococcales bacterium | reverse complement strand
TCGTGCGATCCCTGAGGTGGCCGCCACGTGGTTCGTGGCGCAGGCCAGGTTGGCGCCATCCGGGGTGGTCAACGTCAAGGTCACGGCGCTGGTGTCGGTCGTCACGGTCTTTCCGCCCGAGTCCTGCACGGTGACGACGGGTTGGGCTGCCCAAGCGGTTCCGCTGGTCGTGGTGGGGCTCGGCGCGGTGCTGAAGGCAAGTCTGGTGGCGCTCAGGACGATGACGGGACTGCTCGGTGCGCCGGGCATCGCTGGAGGGCGGGGGTTGCCGGCGATGCGGGGAGGACCGGGGGCTCTCGGCGACGGACGGTTGTCCCCCCTGGCGCCCGGAGAGGGGTTGGTGGGGCCGGTGGGGTCGGCGCCGGGCCCGTCGCTGACCGGCAGGCTGCCCCCGCCGTCGGATGCAGTGAACCGCTGTTGCCAGGCGAGCACCGTTGCCAGATAAGCGGTTGAGTGGTTGTACGTCAGGATCGCCGATCGAAGATCGGAGGCTGATGAGAGGTTGCGACCTCGATCGCAAAGGTAGCCGGCGGCGGCGCCGGCCGCATCGTACACATTCTGCGGGTCGGCCATCCCGTCGCCGTTCGCGTCGACGCCGAAGGCCTCCCAGGTGCCAGGGATGAACTGCATCGGGCCGACGGCGCGGTCCCAGCGGGAGTCCCCGTCCAGCCGGCCGTCGTCGGTGTCGGCTATCGCGGCGGTGCCCACGCCGTCAAGCACCGGCCCAAGCACCGGCGGCACCGCGCGGTGGGCGGAGTCGAGCGAGCGCCCCGACAGCGATCCGGACTCCACCTGGCCGATTGCGGCGAGCAGGCCGACCCGCAGATGACACGCCGGCGGCGAGTCGGCGACCGCCTGGCGGTAGGCGTCAAGCAGCACGTCTGGGGCCGACCATGGGCTCGGGGCGGGCAGGGTCCGGCGGGCCTCGGCGTTTCTTCCCGCTGGTGCGGGCGGTGCCACCGCCCGCTGAGGAACCTCCGTCACTGATGCAGGCGGTTCGACGGGGAGCGTCGGCACGACCCCTCCGACGGCTGAGGCACCGGCCGGGTCGGGATGTTGCGAGGAGGCGGAGGGCGGCAGCACGGAGCCCCCCATCAGTACGAGCACCGCCATGACCGGAGGCGCCGACATGAACAGCCGGCGCCGCCGCATGAAACGCGATGGCCGATCGCTCACGCCCGGCTCCGGGAAGCGGCCCCGGGCCGCCGCGCGAACTCATCGCGGGGGCCGTCGCCAGTCCCTGACAGCACTGCCTCCACCGGTGCGACGGGCACCCGCGCGTCCGGCGGGACGGCACGTCGGCGCCGACGCAGCCACGGCACGGACACCCATGACACGAGCAGGAGACACAGGAGAGCGGCGGCCAACGCCTGGAGGACGCCGCCGATCGGGGCGGTGGAGACGATGGCAGCACGGGTGGGCACCTGCGCGCCGACGGTCCAGTCGAAGGTCCGCGTCGCATCGGGCAGGCCACTGCGTCGGACCCGGACCTGAACCTGGGTCTGGCCCGGGTCGGTCAGCTGGGTCGGAAGGGACCAGCTGCCGTGGCTCAGCTGCGTGGCGCGCCGGGGCTCACCACGCCCGGAGGCATCCAGGAGAGCGACGAGGACCTCACGCACAGGCCCCGGGGAGGGCCGGCGGGTGTCGAAGACCTGGACGAGGACGACGCTTTCCCCTGGCCGGTTGGGGCTGATCGACACGGTCTCCTGCAGGTCGGCCACGACACCGTCAACGATCGTGCTTGCCGACGTGCTGGCCTGCACCAGCTGTGGTTCCATCGCCGGCTGGGCGCTGGTGAGCACCCCGGCCAGGGCCAGCACGCCCAGGGCGGCGACCGCCTCGGCCACCACGGTGCGCCGGGGGGTGGGACGTGCGCGGAGCGAGTGCAGGCGCACGGTGCCCACCAGAGCCAGGGACCCGGCCACGCCTGCGAGCAGCACCTTCGCCAGAAGTGTCCGACCGTAGACGGTGAACAGTGCCGCGTCGACCGAGCCGATGACCTTGCTGCTCAGGTAGACCCCGGTCACGACCATGACAGTGACGCACGCGGCGGCGGGAGGGCCGAAACCCCTCAGGACGGTCCGGGTCAGGTCACGGCTCGAGGAGCCGCCGCGGACCTGCAGGACCAGGATGAGGGCAAGGATGGCCAGGCATCCTGCCCACGTCGCGGCCGCGCCCAGATGCGCCGCAGAGGCGATGACCCGGGTGAGGTTCGTGGCCGCGCCGGCACCGGAGTGCCCCAGCAAGGCGGTCCCGGCACACGCCAGGGTCGCCCCGGTTCCCAGCAGTACCCGGTTGCTCAGCGGCGGAAGGGCTCGCGCCCGCTCCGTGGCTGAGACAACCAGGAGCAGCAGGCCCGCCTCGCGCAGACCCCAGCGCAGGCCGTAGGAGCTCCACAGCAGCGAGGCCACGCCGGCGCCGCTCGCGACGAGCTGCGTGACGAGCAGGATGAGCGCGGCGACAGCGCCGGTGATTGCCGCAGGGGCGCGTACCTTGCGTGCGAGCGGTGCCGCGCGGTCGGCATACGGCTCGCCCGCACGGTTCAGGAGGCGGATGGCCAGCGCGCCGCCGAGTCCTCCGGAGAGGCCCAGCAGGATGAGCCAGCGTAACCCCGCTTCCAGTGGGGCCGGCGACGGCTCGGCCAGACCTGCGGCGATGACGGGCTGACCAACCCCGAAGACCAGCATCCCTTTGGTGATGTGCAGGTCGTCGCTGGAGAGGGTCTCCCAGGAGACGCTGTAGGAGCTGCGACCCAGTGCGGGCAGGTCAGCCAGCACCTCGACCGGGTCCTCGATGTCCCCGGTCCCACCGCTGACCAGCCTCAGCCCGGTGGGCGTGATGTGCCGTCCCGTGCCGTCGATGATGTCGATCCGCATCGCGCCAAGGACCACCGACTCACTGAAGCTCAGTCGCAGCTGGGCCGGCGCCTCGGCCAGGACCTGGCCGTCGGCCGGGTTGCTGCCGGAGAGGAACGCGTGGGCCTGTGCTCCCGGGGCGGGACCAACCATGACGGCGGCGACAACCGCAACGAGCACCAGCGCCAGCCGCCGGACCCCCCAGGTGCGGCGGGCGGAGCCCCGGAGGCCCCACCCGCCCTGGGGGGCACTCACAGCACCGGGACGTGGCGCAGGCGGTTGCCGCCTGCGTCGATCGAGACCTCTTCGCTGGGTCGCAGCGCACCACGGGTGTTCTGGTACACCAGGTAGTAGGTCTGACCGGCCCGCAGGGTGTGCCCCTGTTTCATCAGCGAAACCCGCGTGGTGCTGAGCCCGCGCGCCTCGCTGTGCAGCACCGGAGGGTTCGCGCCGTCGAGCTGGAACCGGCTCGCCTTCTCCGGGTCGAGGACGACATAGCTCACGGTGATGAGCCCGCCGTCCGCCACCACTGCCACTCGTGAGAACCGCACGCCCAGGGCCTTCTCCATCGCGGCGCTCTGTGGGACGGGTCGGCTGGCCTGGGCCCGGGACTGGGCGAGGTTGCTGACGATGACGGCCACGAGCACGGCCAGGACGGCGATGACCGCCCACCGCAGAGGCTTTCTGGACGTTCGCCGGGCCCCGGCGAGGGTTTGCTGAGACCTGGTGATTCCTCCCTGATGGCTCCCGGGGTCGCTCAGGGGGTGCGACCCCGGGAGGGTTTTCGGGCTGCCCCTAGGGCAGCGTGAACCGGGTTGATACGAACGAGTCGAAGTAGGCCGTGCCGGTCATCGAGCTCGTGACCCCGGCCGTCAGGCCGAGCCGAGCCAGCTCAACCCTTCGGGTGCCGGTGTTGCCGGTCTGGTAGGTGACCGACACGCCATCCAGGAGCAGCCGAAGCGATCCGGGGTTGGCGCCAGTGGCCGGGCCGGCGATCCAGTCGACCTGGATGCTGTGGTTCCCGGCCGGCAGGTTGACCCAGGGGCCGGTGAACGTGCCGTCCGTCGACCGTGGGAAGACCACCCGGATCTGGTTGACCGGAGCGACCCCCAGGGTGCGGTGGAACTGAACGGCGAACACCTGCGCGTTCGCCGTGCGTCCCTCGAAGAGGGTGAGCACGGAGCCGGCGTTGGTGCCCGAGGTCAACGTGTTGGCGTTGAGGCCGAACGACGCGTGATAGCTCGTCTCAGCGACCGGTGTCAGGTCGGTCACGTACCGGAGCCCGTTGCTCGCTCCTCCGGCGAGGGTTACCTGCAGGCCCAGGTTCGTGGCGCCGACGGGAATGCCCGCCGCCGATGTGACCGCCAGCGTGCCGGTGACGCTGGACCACCCGAATGGGGAGATGGCCAGGTCGAACCCGTTGGCGAAGATGGCGTTCGGGCGGGTGACCGTGACGGTGGTGAACACTGCCTTGCTCCAGCTGCCGGCGGTGTCCTTGACCCGCAGGTTGAACCGCTGGGCTGCCGGGGCGATCCCGGACAGGGGCACGGTGGCCACGACGTTGCCGCCCACGATGCTGAAGACCACGCTGGTGGCCTTGCCGGCACCCGGGTCGGTGGTGCCGAGCCAGAACTCAGCGCCTCCGATGGTCGTCTCGCTGACGGATGCCGTCAGGGTCAGGTCGGCCACGCCATTGGTCGGGTTCGGTGTGCCCACGACGGTCCCGAGCACGGGGGCGACCTTGTCCACGGTCAGGTTCATCGGGAACGTGGAGCCCCAGTTTCCGGCCGAGTCCTGCCCCCGGACGTACACGTGGTGGAGGCCGTTGGACAACGCCTTGATCTGTGAGATCGGGATGAGCCCGTAGACGGACTCGGTAGAGGTGTCCAGTGCCCCGTCCACGGGGATCATCTGGAACCCGGTGCCACCGGCACCCACCGCGTCCAAGAAGCCCTCGGCGTCGGTGACGGCGTTCTGCAACCCACCAGAGCTGGGGTCGGTGATGGTGGCCGAGACCACCAGGTACCCCGGGTGGGCGGGGCTGGTCAGGACCCCGTTGGTCGTGTCCGGTGCCACGGCGGCGCCGTCGACCCCGGGGCCGGTCAGGTCCACGGGCAAGGGGATGTCCAGCGTCGGACCCCACAAGCCGAGCGAGTCCTTGCTGTGGACCAGGACGTGGTGCATGCCCTCGACCGTCGGGACGTGGATACCTGCAGCCGGGTTGGCCGAGGCCAGGAGGGTCGCGTCCAGGGAGACGACGGCCGCCACCCGGTTGGGTGTGATCGAGGTGCCGGTGCCGTCGGGACCGACGGTGTCGAGGAAGTACTCGGCGTCGGTAATGGTTCCGCCCGCGGCCCGGTCATCGCCGGTTGCCGAGATGGCGACGTCGAGGGAACCGTTGGCGGGCGAGGGGGTGGCGCTGCCGTTGGTGGTCTGCGGACCGGTCTTGGGCAGGTTGAAGATCACGGCGCCGACCACGCCCCAGTTGC
>JANOHS010000202.1:0-1921 GCA_031406655.1 Micrococcales bacterium | reverse complement strand
GCGGGTCAGCAACGGCCTGACCTCCGAGATGGTCGCCGGGGTCACCAAGCTGATGTCGAACCTCGACCTGATGCTGGCGGCCAGCAAGATCAAGGTGGTCAAGCACTGCAACAACACGATCGGGCTTCGTGGCACGCTCGGCTCCCGATGCCAGCCCAACAACCAGACCGACTCGGTGGAGGGCATCCGGGCGGCCATCTACGAGGGGCTGAGCTTCGGGTCGGGCGACAGCGTCATCGGGATCAACCCGTCCGACGACTCCCTCGGCAGCGTCTCCCGGTTGCTGGAGATGACCTACGAGATCATCACCCGCTGGGAGATCCCGACCCAGAACTGCCTGCTGGCGCACGTCTCGACCCAGATGGAGGCCATGCGCAAGGGCGCCCCGGTGGGTCTGGTCTTCCAGAGCCTGGCCGGCTCCCAGAAGGGCAACGAGTCCTTCGGCATCGACGTCGCCCTGCTCGACGAGGCCTACGCCCTGGCCAAGAGGTACTCCGTGGCGACCGGGCCCAACTACATGTACTTCGAGACAGGGCAGGGTTCGGAGCTGTCGGCCGATGCCCACCACGGCGCCGACCAGGTGGTGATGGAGGCCCGCTGCTACGGGCTGGCCAAGCGCTACGACCCGTTCCAGCTCAACACCGTGGTCGGGTTCATCGGCCCGGAGTACCTCTACGACTCGACGCAGATCACGCGGGCCGGGCTCGAGGACCACTTCATGGGCAAGCTGACGGGGATCTCGATGGGCGCCGACGTCTGCTACACCAACCACGCGCGGTCGACCCAGAACGAGCTGGAGAACCTCGCCGTCCTGCTGGGAGCCGCCGGCGTCAACTACATCATGGGCATCCCGATGGGCGACGACTCGATGCTCAGCTACCAGAGCTCGAGCTACCACGACGCGCCGAGCCTGCGGCAGCTGCTCAGGCTGCGCCCGCTTCCGGAGTTCGAGGCGTGGATGGAGAACCTGGGCCTGCTGCACGACGGCCGACTGACCGAGAAGGCTGGCGACGCCTCCTTCTTCCTGAGCCGATAAGGGGCACGAGATGAGCATGGTGTCCGCAGCGGAGGCCCGCAGCATCGTCGAGGCGGTGCTGGCCGAGCTCGCCCGCGAGTCGGCAGCCCCCTCAGCCCCGCAGGCGGCAGCCCCGCCAGCGGCCGGTCCCTCGACCCCCGGCCCAGCGGCCGGGCCCCGGGATCGTCCGGCGCCCGCACCGTCGACTGGTGGCGAGGTCAGCATCGAGGTGTCCGACCCGACCGTGCCCGAGGAGCGTCACCGGATCGGTGTCGAGAACCCCGCGAACGCCAGTGGACTCGCGAACCTCGCCGCGTCGACGTCTGCGCGGCTTGCCGTGGGCCGGGCAGGGCCACGGCCGCGCACCCGCACCATGCTGCTGTTCGGAGCCGATCACGCGGTCACCCAGGACGCCATCTTCGGCGACGTCCCGACGGCCCTGCTGGAGCAGCTCGGGCTCTTCACCGTGCAGACCAGGGTCACGAACCAGGACGAGTTCCTGCTGCGGCCCGACCTCGGCAGGATGCTCGATGACGAGGCGAAGAAGCTGGTGTCCGAGCGCTGCGTGAAGAAGCCACAGGTGCAGATCGTGGTGGGGGACGGGCTGTCCGCGGCCGCAGTGACCAACAACCTGCAGCAGATCTACCCCGTCATCGAGCAGGGGCTCAAGGGCGCAGGGCTGAGCCTCGGGACGCCGTTCTTCGTGCGGTACTGCCGGGTCGGTGCCATGAACGACATCAACGACATCGTGCAGGCCGACGTCGTCGTGCTGCTCATCGGCGAGCGGCCGGGGCTCGGGGTCGCCGACGCCATGAGCGTGTACTCCGGGTGGCAGCCCACGGCCGGCAAGACCGACGCCCAGCGCGACGTGATCTGCATGATCACGGAGAACGGCGGGACGAACCC
>JANOHS010000156.1:0-14748 GCA_031406655.1 Micrococcales bacterium | reverse complement strand
AGCTCGGCGCCTACCAGGCAGCCGTCGAGCTCGGCGCCTTTGCTGACCACGGCAGCGTCTCGGCTGGTGCGGCGCTGCTGCAGGTCGGCAAGGCCGCTGGGGTCAAGACCACCCTGCAGGAGCAGACGCCGCTGTCGGCGGACATCGATCCGGGGTGGGCGCAGGCACTGGTGATGGACACTGCCGAGGGCATGGCCGGCAGTGACTTCCCGGCCACGATCGGTCCGGTGTGCACCTTCTGCTCGGTCAGGTCCAGCTGCCCGGTCCAGGCCGAGGGCAGGGTGATCTGATGCCGGGTCATCCAATGCACTCGGCGCGGTCGATTGCCGATGCCCTGGGCAACCCCGCTCCGACCGCCGAGCAGCTCGCCATCATCCAGGCACCGATGCGTCCGCTGCTGGTCGTGGCCGGCGCCGGCTCCGGCAAGACCGAGACGATGGCCTCGCGGGTCGTCTGGCTGGTCGCCAACGGGTTCGTCGAACCCGACCAGGTCCTGGGGCTGACCTTCACCCGCAAGGCGGCCACGGAGCTCGCCGAGCGCATCACGCGGCGCCTGCGCCGGCTGCGTCACGTCGGCATGTGGGCCCCCGCGCAGGAGCAGGACGGCGCCGAGGTGCTGGGAGGCACGCCTACTGTCTCGACCTACCACTCCTATGCCGGTCGCCTCGTTCGCGAGCATGCGCTGCGGCTTGGGGTGGAGCCCGAGTCGCGGCTGCTGTCCGAGGCTGCCGCCTGGCAGTTCGCGGCAGAGGTGGTCGAGCGCCATGACGGGCCGATGGACGACGTTCCGTTCGCCGGATCCACGGTCATCAACGCCGTCGTCGACCTGGCTGGCGAGATGGCCGAGCACCTTTTGGTACCAGCGGATCTGGCGATGTTGATCGACCGGTTCGAGGCCAGGATCGCCCACCTGCCCAAGGGCGCCAGTCGCGCTCGAGTCCTGCCCAAGGTGGTGGCCGATGCCATGACGGCGCTGAAGGCCCGTCGCCAGGTGCTGCCTCTGGTCGATGCGTACCTCGAGCTCAAGCGCAGCCGGGATGCGCTCGACTTTGCCGACCAGATGGCCCTCGCCGCCACGTTGTCGCGGAAGTTCCCGGACATCGGCTCGATGGAACGCCAACGGTTTCGCGCGGTTCTGCTCGATGAGTTCCAGGACACCAGCGAAGCTCAGCTGGTGTTGTTGCGGCACCTGTTCGTCGCTGTCGGTGAGTCCGTGCCGGTCACCGCGGTGGGTGACCCCAACCAGTCGATCTACGGCTGGCGTGGTGCGAGTGCGACGACCCTGACCCGCTTCCCGCGAGAGTTCAGCGATGCTGCCGGAGTCGCCGATGTGCTGCCGCTCTCAACGAGCTGGCGCAACGACGACGCGATCCTGTCAGCAGCCAACATCACCTCCGGTCCGCTGCGGGCCGGTTCGACCGTCGACGTAGAGGTGCTCCGCCCGCGCACCGGTGCCGGGACCGGGCGGGTGCTCGCGGCACGGTTGTTGACCACGGAGGCCGAGGCCGAGCACGTGGCCGGCTGGATAGCCCATCACTGGCTGGATGCGCGCGCCCTTCCCACCGGAGTCTCGGCGGCGGTGCTGTGCCGTAAGCGCTCTCAGTTCGGCGCCGTCATCGACGCTCTCGAACGAGCCGGGCTGCCAGTCGAGGTCGTGGGGCTTGGTGGACTGCTCACGACCCCAGAGGTGTCCGACATCGTGGCCCTGCTCTGGGTGGTTCAGGACCCCACCCGGGGTGATCATCTGATGCGGTTGCTGACCGGACCCTTGTGCCGGCTCGGCGCGGCTGACCTCGACGGGCTCGCGGCCTGGTCCCGGATCCTGCAGCGCCGTCAGTCGGCGCGTTCCAACAGCTCGGCCAACGCCCGGGATCACGTGGGGGGCGAGCAGGTCAAGGACCAGTCCCCGGACAGCGCCGACCGGCTCAGCATCGTCGAGGCCCTTGACGACCTGCCCCCATCGCAGTGGGCAGGTCCGGGCGGCACCCGCATCTCGGCCGTGGCTCTGCAGAGACTGACCGGACTGCGCGAGGCGATCAGGCGGCTACGCTCCATGACCGGCATGCCCCTGGCCGACCTGGCGGGCGAGGCCGAGCGCGCCCTGGGCCTGGACATCGAGGTACTGTCGCGCCCCGAACACACGCCGACGACGGCTCGAGCCCATCTGGACGCGTTCGCCGACATCGCGGCCAGCTTCTCCAGCTCCGCGGATCGGCCCACGCTGGGCGGCTTCCTGTCCTGGCTCGATGCCGCACAGGAGCAGGAGCGCGGACTGGACAAGGGGTACATCGAGGTGTCCACCGACGCCGTCCAGGTGCTCACCGTGCACGCTGCCAAAGGACTGGAATGGGACGTGGTGGCGGTCCCCGGGCTGGTCGAGGGCACCTTCCCGGCACGCTCGAGCTCGACCACGTCGTTCAAGGGCGGCGAGTGGAGGATGAGCCCGCCCACCGACAAGGGCTGGATCGGGGGACTGTCGGGGGTCCCCTACGACCTGCGCGGCGACTGCGATGGTCTGCCGGTGCTCCGATGGAGGTCGGCAGCGGATCTGAAGGCGCTGGAGGACGAGGTCGGCAGCTTCATCAGCGCAGGCGGCGAACACGGCATCGACGAAGAGCGGCGGCTGGCCTACGTGGCGTTCACCCGGGCCCGTCGCGAGCTGCTCCTGACCGCGCCCGTGTGGGCCGAACCCACGACGCCCCGGATCACCTCACGGTTCCTCACCGAGCTGGGCGATCACCCTGAACTCGGGCTGCGCGTCCATCTGTGGGAGCCGTTGCCCGAACCGGACGCCGACGTCAAGCCGGCCAACCCGCGCCAGAGTGAGCCGGTGAGCGCGATCTGGCCGGCAGATCCGATGGCTGCCAGGCGAGCCCAGCTCAGTGATGCGGCGAACGAGGTGCTGGAGGCAATGGCCGGCCTTGGCCGTGATCATCTGGCCGGTTCAGCATCCGATGGCGGCGGCGAGGGGTCCGGGGGTGGGGCGGCCGGCGGGTCGATGCTGTCCGGCCGCGAGCGCGACATCGCCATCCTGCTCGCTGAACGTGACGCCGCCGCCCGTCCTGGTGACGTCGAGGTCAGGGTCCCTCGGCACCTTTCCGCCTCCGGCATGGTGTCCTTCGCCGACGATCCGCAGGCTTTCGCCCGAGACCTGCGCCGGCCGATGCCCTCAGCTCCCGCGCTGGCAGCGCGGCGCGGAACGGCCTTTCACGCCTGGGTCGAGCAGCACTACGCGCGAGCCGCGTTCGTCGACCTGCTCGACCTGCCGGGCAGCGCGGACGACAGCCCCGGGGACGAGGAGGCGCTGCCATTGATGAAGGAGCGGTTCCTGGCCAGCGAATGGGCCGGCCGTAGCCCTGAGTCGATCGAGATCGCCATCGAGACGACGGTCGCGCAGATGGCGATACGGGGTCGCATCGACGCGGTCTTCCCTCGCCCGGGTGGCGGGTTCACCGTGGTGGACTGGAAGACCGGCGCCAAACCGTCGGGGGACAGGGCGAGGGTTCGTGCGCTCCAGCTGGGGGCCTACCGGCTGGCCTTTGCCAGGCTGCGAGGTCTCGACCCGGACCAGGTCGACGCGGCTTTCTACTACGCCGGCACGGGTGAGACCGTGTTCCCGGATCTGCCCGACGAGGAGCAGCTGGTGGCCTTGCTGGGCCGGATACCGGCCTAGCTGCGCGGGGACCCTTGTGGATGCTCGCCATTGGCCGGATCGCCGTCGTCCGGGTGAGCCGTTTCGGAGGGCCCGGTCTGCTCGGCAGCGCTCTCGGTCGCTGAGGTGCCAGCCGAATGGACCGGCTCATGGTCCTGATCGTCATCGACGGTGCGGGCGTCCAGCTGATGCAGCTCGGTGCTGCACGCGTCAATGCCCTTCTGGTCCTTGGAGCCGACGGCAGTGAGCAGCTCGGAAACCAGCTTGAGCTCCCCGACAAGGCGGGCCCGTCGTTCGAGATGCTTGTCGGGTCGGTCCACCCGTGCGTGAGCGTAGGCCTCCATCACCGAGTCGAAAGCGGCCGGAGATGCCTGGGCAACGAGCGCTGCGAAGTCGTCCGCCGGGTCGGCGACCTTGGCGTCCTCCCAGCCGGTCAGCCCGCGGACCCGGCCCGTCGCAGCGTCCTCGTCATCGTCGAAGACCGCGAGAACCTGGCCGCCGGTCAGTGCGCCATGGGTCGGGGTCGGTGCGAAGCGCCACAGCGAGACGTCCTCGAGCGCGTGCTCCCAGCGGGCGAGCAGGCGGGTCGGCACATGTCCCGTTGCCGCTGCCCGGTCCAGGTCCGAGAGCCGACGGGTGCGGTAGGTGTCGGCGTCGTAGGAGGGCAGCCCTGCCTCGTCGAAGAGCGCCCGATCGACGTTGTGCAGCGCAGCCAGCGCGCGGCCGAGCTCTGCCGCGATCCCTGGTCCGGGCGGCAGACGGGAGAAGTCCAGCGGCCGCCCGGCAAGGTACGGGTAGACCGATGCCCGGCCGCCTTCCTTGAGCTCCACGAAACCCTTGGGCGTCGGCACCGAGAACGGCAGCCGGCGCGACAGCAGCCCGAGCAACGCCACAGTGACTTCCATCCTTGCCGCTGCGGCTGCCGTCATCGGCGCGCGCACGACCCAGCGGCGATGCTGCGTGTCCTGGATGAAGGCCACCTCGAACTGGTGGCCGGGCTGTTGTACGGCCCCCTCGACGCTCGCGGGGTCGAGCCCCGGCACGGCGACACTTGCGAGTGCGGCGAGGGCGAGGGGGGTGCGGGTCACAACGACACCGTATGACGAGTACGCCCCATAGGCTGGAAGGCGTGAGCGGGTCTTTCGAAACTTTGCGTAATCTGCCTCTCGCACGCGGCACCTTGGACCGCGCGGGCCTGCTGCGCAAAGACCCGGACGTGCTGCCCTCGCTGCTGAGGAACCCGGCGACGCGGGTCGTCGAGCTCATCTCGGGCCGGGCTGAGGCCATCGAGACCGATCGCGACATCGAGCTGGTCCTGCGTCCGCCCGACGAGCAGGACACGTTGCGGCTGGGCGTGCTCCTCGGGCGGGACGGCGACGGGACGGTATACATCGGGGTGGTGGGCGAACCCCTGGACCAGCCGAGGTCCTCGACGTGGCGGACCCTGCGCGAGGTGGGCGCCCTGCTCTCGGACCGGGACGCCGGGCTGTTCGCCACGATGCTGGGTCTGGCCAACTGGCACGACTCGCACACCCACTGCCCTCGATGCGGTGCGCCCACCGAGCCCGACCAGTCCGGTTGGATCCGCCGTTGTACGCAGGACGGCAGCGAGCACTATCCGCGAACCGACCCTGCCGTGATCATGGCGGTGACCGACGCCGACGACCGGTTGTTGCTCGCCCGCAGCCCTCACTGGCCGTTGGGGCGCCTCTCGGTGCTGGCCGGATTCGTTGAGCCGGGGGAGTCCCTTGAGGCGGCCGTGGCCCGCGAGGTTCTCGAGGAGGTCGGCGTTGTCGTCGACCAGGTGCGGTATCTGGGCAACCAGCCCTGGCCGTTCCCGTCATCGCTGATGGTGGGCTTCACCTCGCGCACGCTCGACCCGACGCTCCATCTGGACCAGGACGAGATCGTCGAGGCGATGTGGGTCAGCCGTGAGGAGCTTCCAGAGATGGTGGTGGCGGGTCGTTTCGGGATCTCACCGACGGTGTCGATCGCTCGCCGACTCATCGAGCGCTGGTATGGCGCTCAGATCGACCAACCGGCGGCCGACCGGAGCCGGCCGGCTCCTCGCTAGGCGAACAGCCCAACAGCGGTCACGCCAGACGACGTCGAATCTCGGCCAACGAGGGGTTGGTGGCCGCGGTCCCGTCCGGGAACACCACGGTCGGCACGGTCTGGTTGCCGCCGTTGATGCTCATGACGTAGTCGGCGCTTGCGGCATCTTCCTCGATATCGACCTCGGTGTACTCGATACCCTCGCGGTCCAGTCCCTTCTTGAGCCCTCGGCAGTAGCCGCACCACGGTGTGCTGAACATCGTGATGGTGCCGGCTGTGGGCAGGGCCTGGACCGCGGGCATGCGAGATCTCCTCGTTAGGTGGTTGGGTGCACTCGTCAACCGCGCCAGGCCCCATTTGCTTCCAAAGTGGACAAAGAGGCACTCCCGGAACACGCGTCACCGCGGTACCACTGTGTCACCGTGGCACCGCAATGTCACCGCGGTACCACGTGTCACCGGGGTCTGGGAGGATCGGAGGCGATGTCCCCCCTACCCAGCCAGCCGAGCGGCGCACCGACCGCCGACGACATCCTCGATGCCCTCGACCCCGAGCAACGTCGGGTGGCTGAGTCTCCGAGCGGGCCCATGTGCGTGCTGGCCGGAGCCGGGACCGGCAAGACGAGGGCCATCACCCATCGAATCGCCTACGGCGTGCACAGCGGGGCCTACCAGCCCCAGCGGGTGCTTGCCGTCACGTTCACGGCCAGGGCCGCGGGTGAGATGCGGGCGCGCCTGCGCGGGCTGGGTGTCCCGGGGGTCCAGGCCCGGACCTTCCACGCCGCAGCACTCCGTCAGCTCCATTACTTCTGGCCGCAGGCGATCGGAGGTGCGGCCCCAGAAGTGTTGCCACACAAGGCATCGGTGGTCGCGGAGGCGGGTTCACGACTTCGGCTGGAGCTCGACCGCGTGGCCATTCGCGACCTCGCAGCCGAGGTCGAGTGGGCCAAGGTCAGCATGCTCACCCCGGAGACCTACGCCGTCGCCGCTCGTCGCGCGGGCCGCGACCCGGCCGGTCTGGACCCCACGGCGATGGCCCGCGTGCTGCAGACCTACGAGGAGGTCAAGTCAGCGCGTGGGGTGATCGACTTCGAGGACGTGCTGCTGCTGACCGTTGGCATCCTCGCGGAGCGCGACGACATCGCCAGGGTCGTGCGCTCGCAGTACCGCCACTTCGTGGTCGACGAGTACCAGGACGTCAACGCGCTCCAGCAGCGGCTGCTCGACCTCTGGGTGGGTGAGCGCGACGACGTCTGCGTGGTCGGTGATGCCGCCCAGACGATCTACTCCTTCACCGGCGCGTCGCCCAAGCACCTGCTGGAGTTCCCCCGGCGCTACCCGCAGTCACAGGTGGTCCAGCTGGTGCGCAACTACCGGTCGACCCCGCAGATCGTTACTCTGGCCAACCTCATGGTGCGTGCCGGCCGGGGGCCTGGCGGCACTCCCGGGACAGACCTGCTCCAGCTTCGCGCCCAGGGGCAGGATGGACCCACACCCAGCCTCACGGAATACAGCGATGACCCATCCGAGGCAACCGGTGTGGCCAGTGCGATCAAGGCGCTGGTCACCGGCGGCACTCCGGCAAGTCAGATCGCCGTTCTCTTTCGCACCAACGCCCAGTCCGAGGCTTATGAGTCAGCGCTCGCGGGCGCCGAGGTGGCCTACCTCGTCCGCGGGGGCGAGCGCTTCTTCGCCCGCAAGGAGGTGCGTGGGGCGATCTTGCTGATGCGGGGCGCAGCCAGAGCCGATGACGGAGCCAAGCCGCTCGGCGAGCTGGTCCGCGATGTCATTGCCGGCGCCGGATGGACCGAGCGGGCGCCCAGTGCCGGTGGGGCGACCCGTGAGCGCTGGGAGTCGTTGCAGGCGCTGGTCGGGCTGACCGACGACTTCCTGTCCGGAAACCCGCAGGCGCGACTGACCGATGTGGTGCACGAGCTCGACGAGCGCATGGCCGCCCAGCATGCCCCGACGGTCGAAGGTGTCACCCTCGCCTCGCTGCACGCTGCCAAGGGCCTGGAGTGGGACGCCGTCTTCGTCGTCGGCTGCAGCGACGGCCTGATCCCGATCAGCATGGCGGAGGGTCTCGAGGCCATCGAGGAGGAGCGCCGGCTGCTGTATGTCGGGCTGACGCGCGCCAGGCGCGAGCTGCGGCTGTCCTGGGCCGGGGCCCGCAACCCCGGTGGTCGAGCCGGCCGCAGACCGTCCCGGTTCTTCGACGGAGCAGCCAGCATCCTCGGCGACGGCGCCCGCTCATCGGCCAGGTCGGCGGGCTCGGGGGCGGGTCGCAAGGGTAAGAGCGCCAAGCCGCTCAAGGCGGCCAAGGCGTCCGTGTGCCGAACGTGTGGCACGGATCTGGTGACGGCGGCAACCCGCAAGATGGGGCGCTGCCAGGACTGCCCGCCGACCTATGACGAGGCGACGTTCGAGGCACTGCGGGTCTGGCGACTTGCCGTCGCCGGTGCGACCAAGGTCCCGGCATACGTGGTCTTCACCAACGCGACGTTGACCGCTATCGCCGAGAAGACTCCCTCAAGCGCCGCCGAGCTGGCCACCATCTCGGGTGTCGGGGCACGGAAGCTGGAGCGTTTCGGTGACGATATTCTGGCCGTACTCGGTGGGGCCGATCCGCTCGTGACGGCCGAAAGCTCTGTTGCTGCAACGGAGTTGGTGGCCGAAGACTCACCGAGCTAGCCCCGACCCGAAAGATTCACATTTAAATGTGTTGCCGCAACGGTGGGGGCTGATCTAGCCTGAAGCCACGTCCAGCCCCGCCGGTCCACGTGACCGTGCTCGGGCCCCGCGAGAACAGATGAGGAGGTTGGCCCCAATGGAGAACACCACCATGACGAACGCGACGCAGATCACCCGCGTCCGCTTCGCATGCCCGCAGGCTGCCAACCGCAGCCTCGTTGTCGGCGTTCGCGGCGCGTTCTACGCCCCGACCCACACGTCTGCTTTCAAGGATGTTGCGCGCCTCCGTGCCTGGAGTCCCCCGGTCTAGCTCACCCAGACCAGGTCATCTCCAGGCCGCGGAACCCGACATCCGGGATCCGCGGCCTTTGTGTTGTCCCGGAAGCCGCGAGCAGAGAAGGACCGCCATCCAGATGAATCGAGAACAGCCGATCCAGAGCCCGCCCGACGCGACAGCCGCGGATCAGCGTGATGAGACACAAGAGAACACGCCCCCTCACGGGGAGAACATCAAGGAGGTGACACCCGATGCAGCTCACCGCACTTACTGACCTGAACGAGCAGGCCAGCCATGCCGGTTCTGACATCCCGTGTCGTGAGTACAACGCCGAGCTGTGGTTCGCCGAGAGCCCCGCCGAGGTCGAGTTCGCCAAGACCCTGTGCGGGACATGCCCTGTACGTGCGGCGTGCCTCGCCAGCGCCCTTGGTCGGGCGGAGCCGTGGGGCGTATGGGGTGGGGAGCTCTTCGTCCAGGGAACGATCGTCGCCCGGAAGCGTCCCCGTGGACGTCCTCGCAAGAACCCCGTCGCAGCCTGAGCCCGATAGCCCGAAAGGAGGTTCACCCATGTATCCACACCAGATAGAGGTGCTCACGCGATCTCGGCTGGCCGATACCAAACGTGCTGCCGAGCCATCGGTCAGGCGCCGAAGCTCGCTGCGGATCCTGCTCGATGGCCCGTCAGGCGCGTGCGCACAGCCCGGCCGGGTGACACCTAGAGTGGCTTGTCGTGAGGACTCTCAGCGCCGCCCAGGTATCGGCCCGGCGGGAGAGCGTCGTCACGGCGCTGACCTCGCCTGACCTCGCCACCATAGTCGACCTCGTCCTCTGGGTCGAGGTCGACGATGGCCCATCTGCAGGCGCCGGCCCGGTGGCGCTGGCCGCCAGCCACGTCGGGCGCGTGCGACTTCATCCCGATGGACGTCATGAGGTCGTTGAGGGGCTGGATCCCATAGCCAGTGAGGATCCGATGGCATTTCTCCCGTATGACCGTGAGCTGGCCTCCCCGGGACCTCTCACCTCGCGTGACAACGCCTATCCGGACGCGGCCTCGCGGATCCTGTCGCTGTTCGCGGACCCGACCCGCAGCCCTGATGTCGCGGTGGTGCACACCCCTCGTCATTTCTTCCCCGACCAGGGTGGGCACGTGGGCGAACACGGCTCCCTCGACGTGATCCAGTCCAGGGCTCCAATGCTGTTGTCCGGCAAGGGAATCCCGGCGCGGGGCATTGTGGACGCCCACGCCAGGCTCATCGATGTCTGTCCCACGCTTGCCTCCCTGTGCGGGGTCCCCGACGCCGACCTGCGCGACGCGGCGGGGGACGCTCTGGACGGAGGCGTGCTCGCGGCATACCTCGGTGATGAGAAGCTGTCGGACCCCAAGGTGATCGGCATCCTGTGGGACGGCGCGCACTGTGGCGACCTGCTGCACCTGGCCGAGTCCGGCGAGCTACCCGGTGTCTCGCGGCTCATCGACCGGGGCGTGGCGCTGCGCGGCGGAGGGGTGGCGCAGTTCCCGAGCGTGACCCTGACCAACCACACGGCGATCCTGACCGGTCTGGGGCCAGGACGGCACGGGGTCATGGGCAATGTCTTCTATGACCGGGCGACCCGTGAGCAGGTGAAGCCCAACGACTCGTCAACCTGGCACCGCAGCGCCGAGTGGTTACGGCCGGCTGTCCGGACGGTTTTCGAGATGGTCAATGACCTTGTTCCACAGGGAGACTCACCGCGGACAGCATGTCTTAACGAGGCAATCGACCGTGGGGCTGACTACTCGACGATGGCCATCATCCGCGACAGCGGCAGCTCATCGGGGGCGGCGGGACTTGACGACCGGCTGCCGGACGCAGACGCCTCGGTCCACGTGCATGATGCTGCCCACCTCAAGGACTCCTACTTCTCGTGGGGCACCCAGGTGGACGACCTCGGGCTGGAGCAGATGAAGGGGCTTTGGCAGAGCCTGGAATCGGCGCCCACGCTGACTTGGTGGAGCTGTGTCGTCAGCGATGCGGGTCACCACGCCGGCGGTCCCCGCTCCGATATCGCGCGTGGCTCGTTGCGCGACTCGGACTCTCGCCTCGTGGCGTTCCTGGAGCACCTCGATGGCCTCGGGATCACCGACCAGGTGACGATCCTGCTCACCGCCGACCACGGTTTCGAGGGGTCCGACGCCAGTGTCACGGGCTCGTGGGGGCCGGCTCTTCAGAGCCTCGGCATCCCGTTGCGCGATGAGGGCCCCGGCTTCATCTACCTCCTCCCCGACGATTGATTCCAAACCTAGGGACGGTGCGGCCAGATCACCTGTAAACCTAGGGACGGTGCGGTCAGATCACCTGTAAACCTAGGGAGCGTGCGGGCCGATTCACGCCATCGGCGGCATGGCCGTCGGGGCAGATGGTTCTCTCCGCCGGATCGCCGTTGCGCAGGTAGTTTCCGGCCGCCATACCGTGACATCTCCGCCGGCGGGTGGAGACTGGGCAGATGACCGAACACCCGACGCGGCCTGTCTGTGCCACCTGTGGGCTCATGCCGGACAACGACTCAGATGCCCGCCTCACCTGGGTGCTCGGGGTCGAGAATGGTCGCAAGGTGTGGACCTGCGACCGTTGTAGTCGCGAGAACCTGCGGAGCATCGAAGGCAAGCTGGATTCTGCCTGGTGGTGATGCAGCTTGTGATAGTCAAAGGCGCTTTGGTTCCCAAAGCCCGCACGGTCCCTAGGTTTCCACGATGCGAAGCGGCACGCTCCCTAGGTTTGGCGGTTTTAGGCGGGCACGGTCCCTAGGTTTGCGATGGGGGGGAGGTCGGCGCCGGGAAGCCAGCGATCCAGGATCGCCCGGCCGGCCACCTCACCCTGGATCTGGCACAGCACGCCGATGCCCCCGAGCCATACCCGGTGGATCAAGAGGTAGTACGGCGGCAGGTTGAGCTTGAGGCTCATGGTGAACTCGGGCCGTCGGGGATCGTTGATGTGCAACGTTGCTGAGCGCAGCCAGGCTCGCGTGAAGGTGAAGGTGTCCGCCCGCAGCGGCTGCAGGAACGGCTCCAGGAAAGCCAGCAGTGCCTCTGCGTCGATGTCGACGTTGGCCCTGACGAAACCCTCCGTGCGCAGGCCCGCGAGTGAGCCCTGGGCGTCACCCGACAACGCCAAGGTGAGCAGCCGGCCCATCTCGGTCGGGAGTCCATGCGGCAGCCGTTTGACCGCACCGAAGTCGATCACCCCGAGACGGCCGTCGGCCAGCATCCGGAAGTTGCCGGGATGTGGGTCGGCATGCAGCAAACCGGCCCGAGCGGGCCCGACGAGCAGAAACTCCATGTAGCGCGAGGCGGCGGCGTTCCGGGCCTCGGGGGAGCCGTTTGCGATGATCGTCGACAGTGGGACCCCGTCAAGCCACTCGCTGACGATGACCCTGCCCTTCTGGTAGACCACGGCGGGGACGGCGTAGTCGGGGTCGCCCGCGAACGCCTCCGCAAACGTCTTCTGGGACCTGGCTTCCAGTGCGTAGTCCAGCTCTTCGGCCACCCTGTGCTTGAGCTCCTCGAGAATCGGCTTGATGTCCAGCCCGGGTATCCAGCCGGCAGCCACGCGAGCCACCCGGGACACCTGGTTGAGATCGCTGATCAGTGCTTGCCCGGCTCCTGGGTACTGCACCTTGACCGCGACGTCACGCCCGTCCCTCCACATTGCGTGGTGCACCTGGCCGATCGACGCAGCCGCGGAAGGCCTGTCCTCGAACGAGGCGAACTTCTGCCTCCAGCGCGGCCCGAGCTCAGCAGCCAGGACGTCGTGGACCATCGACGCGGGCATCGGCGGCGCCGCGTCCTGCAGCTTGGTCAAGGTGGCGCGGTAGGGCCCGGCCAGCTCCTCGGGCATCGCGGCCTCGAAGACCGACATCGCCTGGCCGAACTTCATCGCCCCGCCCTTGAGCTCGCCCAGGACCTTGAAGAGCTGCTCGGCGGTGCGGGCCTGGACCTCGGAGGCGACGAGCTCGGCTGGTCTGCCGCCGACACGCCTGCCCAGGCCCAGAGCGGTGCGACCCGCGAACCCCAACGGCAACGCCGCAAGCTTGGCCGCGCGCGTCACGGCGTTACGGGGGAGCTCGGTCACCCCGTCATTGTCCCTTGCTCGAGAGCGCAGCTGCACAGCGGATGCGACAACCATCGACGAGTCTGGATCGTCGGCCAGGGCAGCGAGATCTCGAACGCAACCCCGGCGGGGACCGGCTGGCCATCCAGGCAGGTGTGCACGATCATCGCCGCGGCCCCGGCGGTCATGGCGGTGAGCGTGCTCTCGAGGCTGACCGGCGCCTCGGCCAGGAGCGGCCCCCGGGAGGCGAGCTGTGACAGCAGCGCAGGCCAGGCGGCGTCCCGGTCGCGGCGGTGCAGATCCAGGCAGCACAGGCATGGGCCGGAGCCGCCGACGATGAGGGGACCGACCTGGACCCGGTGACCTTGAACCACCAACGGCAGATGCGGTATGCCGCGGCGCAGCCACGGCTCGCCCGCATCAGGCGGGATCGCCCCCATTGCGGCCAGAACGACCAGGTCCGGCCGCTTCGACATCGACCCCGCCCGTGACCCGCCCGCCCCGTGGGTGCGCAGCTCGAGGTCCAGCATGTTCACGGCGTGCCGGCCCACGCTGACCCGGCCGATTCCCCCGACCCGCAAGAGATCGGCCAGGGCGTAGGGCAGGTCGCCCTCGCCGCTGACCACCACGTGGTGGGTGGATCGTGCTGCGACGTGCTGATAGCCATCGCCGCCCAGCCTGTAGGCCTCCGCGACCGCTTGCGCATCCCTGCTCAGCAGGTGGCGTCGCGGCTCGTCGATCGGGACGAGGCAGGCTCGGTCAGCAGTGGTGTCGACCAGCAGGTGGTGCTCGTCCAGGGCCGCGATCAAGGCCGACATCCGGCTTGCGGCAACGCCTTTCGCGGCGGCCGCGGCATACAGGCTGTGGATGTCCAGGGTTCCGTCCAGACCCTCCACCACCGCGATCTCCGCGTCGCTGAGCCCGTCGAGGACGACGCCGGCATCGGGGCGCAGGCCCAGCTGAAGGGATCCGGGACCACGGCGCAACGGCTGCACGTGGCTCTTGAGACGGGGTCTGCGGTTCATCGGGTTCCTCCGGCGAAGGGGTCGTCACGAGGAACCTGTCACGGTCTTGGAGGTGTTCTGGCCTCGTCCACAGCAGCTGGGTAGCACTGCCCATGCCGGACATGTGAAAGGGCGACAAACGGGCGTGTGCCCGGATGCCGCCCTTTGCGAGGTTCGGTTGTTGGTCAGGCCTTGCCGAGAATGCGGTTGAGGTTCGTGCCGCATACGGGGCACTTGCCCTTGGCCATGCGACGGCCGTTGGTCTCGACGACCTTGCCGGTGGCGTCGCGCTTCTCCTTGCACTTCACGCAGTAGAAGTCGCCCGTGTAGCTTTCGCCGGTCTCTACAGACTCTGCCATTTGTCTACGTCTCCTGTGTCGTCCCTTGCCGCTGTGTGCGGCACAGGTCTCGTTCGACCCTAGACCAGGTTGAGCACAACGTCGCGCATTGGGCCGCGTTTCTTGTGCTCAGGTTCCGCCCGTCTACTCTCGCGCCTGACTGACCCGAGGCCCAAGCGGTGGGATTTGTCGGTGGCTTGGCCTACGTTTTGATCGTGGGCACGGAAGATATCGAGGTCAGGCGAAGCCGGCGGAGGCGCCGGACGGTCAGCGCCTACCGCGAGGGTGGTCGCACGATCGTGCTCATCCCGTGGCGCTTCACCGCGGCCGAGGAACGTACCTGGGTCGAGGCGATGATGCGCAAGCTGGCTGCGGGGGACAAGCGTCGTCGGCCCAGCGACGAGCAGCTGCTGGAGCGGGCAGCCGACCTGTCACAGCGCTTTCTGGGTGGACTGGCCACGCCGAGCAGCATTTCGTGGGTCACCAACCAGACCTCGCGGTGGGGTTCGTGCACACCAGCCGAGGGGACGATTCGCATTTCCGCGCGGGTCAAGGGAATGCCACCGTGGGTGCTCGACTACGTGATCCTGCATGAGCTGACGCATCTGCTCCAGCCAGGTCACGGTCGTGAGTTCTGGTCTCTG
>JANOHS010000154.1:0-2508 GCA_031406655.1 Micrococcales bacterium | reverse complement strand
TGCCAGCATCGACGCTGACGGCCACCCGGCATACCGCCTGGCCCTGCAGACCCGCGAGCAGCACATCCGCCGCGAGAAGGCCACCTCCAACATCTGCACCGCCCAGGTGCTGCTGGCCGTCACGGCCTCCATGTATGCCGTATACCACGGCCCGTCGGGCCTCGCCCGGATCGCCGGCAGGGTGCACGGCCAGGCGACCGCGTTGGCGCAGGGCCTGCGAGCCGGCGGGGTCGACGTCGAGAGTGAGCACTTCTTCGACACCATCACGGTCCGGGTCCCGGGCCGGGCGAGCGAGTTCATCGCCGAGGCCGCTGCTCGTGGGGTGAACCTGTGGCAGGTCGATGCCGACCATGTCTCCGTGAGCACCGACGAGACCACAGACCTCGAGGACCTGTCCGCGGTGTGGGCCGCCTTCGGCGTGGCGGAGCTGCCCGCGGTCCCTCCTCTCGAGACGATCACCTGGCCCTCAGCTCTGGTCCGGACGTCCGACTACCTGACCCACCCGGTGTTCCGCGACCACCACAGCGAGACGGCGATGCTGCGGTACCTGCGCAGGCTCGCCGATCGGGACTACGCCCTCGACCGGGGGATGATCCCGCTGGGGTCCTGCACGATGAAGCTGAACGCCACCACCGAGATGGAGCCGATGAGCTGGCCCGAGTTCGCCGGGCTCCACCCGTTTGCCCCGGCGGCCCAGACCGAAGGGATCCGCTCGCTGATCAAGGACCTCGAGGCGTGGCTCTGTGAGATCACCGGCTACGACACCGTGTCACTGCAGCCCAACGCCGGCTCGATGGGTGAGTTCGCCGGCCTGCTGGCCATCCACGGCTACCACGAGGCGCGCGGCGACCATGCCCGCAACATCTGCCTGATCCCTGCTTCGGCACACGGCACGAACGCCGCGAGCGCAGTGATGGCCGGCCTCAAGGTCGTCGTGGTCAAGACGGCGGCGACCGGCGAGATCGACATGGTGGACCTGCGGTCCAAGGTCGAGGAGCACCGCGAGAACCTCGCGGCGATCATGGTCACCTACCCCTCGACCCACGGGGTGTTCGAGGACACGATCAGCGAGCTGTGCGAGCTGGTGCATGACGCCGGTGGCCAGGTCTACGTCGACGGGGCCAACCTCAACGCGCTGATCGGAGTCGCACAGCCGGGCAAGTTCGGTGGCGACGTGTCCCACCTGAACCTGCACAAGACGTTCGCCATCCCGCACGGTGGCGGCGGCCCCGGTGTCGGTCCGGTTGGTGTGCGCAGCCACCTCGCGCCCTACCTTCCGAACCACCCGCTGGCCCCCGACGCCGGCCCAGCGACCAGCGGCGGCCCGGTGGCGGGCGCTCCGTACGGCTCGGCGGGCGTACTGCCCATCTCGTGGGCCTACGTTCGCCTGATGGGCGGCGCCGGGCTGACCCGCGCCACCCAGGTCGCCGTCCTGTCGGCCAACTACGTCGCCGCCCGGCTCAACGAGCACTACCCGGTGCTCTACTCCGGGCCCGAGGGGATCGTGGCGCACGAGTGCATCCTCGACCTGCGCGAGATCACCCACCTCACGGGAGTGAGCGTTGACGACGTCGCCAAGCGCCTGATCGACTATGGCTTCCACGCACCGACGACCTCCTTCCCGGTCGCCGGCACGCTGATGGTGGAGCCGACCGAGAGCGAGGATCTCATCGAGCTCGACCGCATCTGCGACGCCATGATCGCCATCCGTGCCGAGATAGAACAGGTGGCCCGCGGCGAGGTCTCGGTGGCGGACAGCGTGCTGCATCATGCCCCGCACACGGCAGCCTCGTTGGCCGAGGAGTGGGACCACCCCTACGACCGCAAGGTCGCGGCCTTCCCTGCTGGGGTGGACCGGCTCTCCAAGTACTGGCCGCCGGTGCGTCGCATCGACGGGGTGTTCGGTGACCGCAACCTGGTCTGCGCCTGCCCGCCGCCGGAGGCGTTCGAGGGCTGAGGCCGGCTCTCCCGCCGGCCACAGCAGGATCGTTGATCGCCAACCAGCTCGTCCCGAGTTGGCGATCTGGCGGCCGAGGTTCCTTCCGGGTCAACGCGGATGCTTGACCCGGCCTGTGCCTTGATCACCTGCAGCTGTCGGGGGATTCGCGTTCGCAGCTCGTTGACGTGACTGACGATGCCGACGGCCCGGCCGCCCTCGCGAAGCGTGTCGAGCACGGCCATCACCTGTTCGAGGCTGTCCTCATCCAGAGAGCCGAAGCCTTCGTCGACGAACAGCGTCTTGAGGGCAAGGCCTCCGGCCTCGGCTCGCACCGCGTCGCCCAGGCCGAGTGCCAGCGCCAGGGAGGCCATGAACACCTCGCCCCCTGACAGCGATGACGTCTCGCGGCACCGCCCGGTCCACGCGTCCCGGACCACCAGCCCGAGTCCGCTGCGAGCCCCCTTGGCTGCACGGGCGTCGGTGTACTCCAGGGTGTAGCGGCCATCACTCATGGTCCCGAGGCGTTCGTTGGCGAGGGTCGCGATCTCGGCCAGGCGGGCGGCCAGGAC
>JANOHS010000130.1:0-4385 GCA_031406655.1 Micrococcales bacterium | reverse complement strand
GCGGGTCCTGGTGCATCTCGGTGCCGATGCCGTGACCCACGTAGTCCTCGATGATCCCGTAGGTGGCGCCGTCGGCCCCGGCAGCCTCGACGATGCAGTCCTCGACGGCCGCACCCACGTCGTACAGCGGGGACCCCACGGCCAGCGCCGCGATACCGGCCCACATCGAGGCAGCCGTGGCATCGATCAGCGCAAGGTCCCGAGCAGCTCCGGCCTCGCGTCCGCCCACGACCAGCGAGATCGCAGCGTCGCCGTGCCAGCCGTCCACGATGGCGCCGCAGTCGACCGACACGAGGTCCCCGGTTCGCAGGACCCGGGATCCCGGGATCCCGTGGACCACCTCTTCGTTGACGCTGACGCAGAGGCTGCCGGTGAAGCCGTGGTACCCCAGGAACGAGGGCGTGGCCCCCTTGCTGCGGATGAGCTCCTCCGCCACCTTGTCGAGGTCACCGGTCGTCATACCGTCGGTGACGCGGGCGCGGACGAGCTCCAGCGTCTCCCCCACCACCACCCCGGCCACCCGCATCCTGCGGATCTGGTCGGGGGTCTTGACGTCGAGACGGTTGCGACCGAACACAGGCCCGGTCCGTCAGTCCTGCTGGGTACGAAGGACCGCGTCAATGCGCTCGGTGACCTCGTCCATCTCGCCCATGCCATCGACCTGGCGCAGCATGCCTCGGCCACGGTAGATCGCCGCGAGCGGGGCGGTCTCCTCGACATAGACCTCCTGTCGGCGCCGGATGACCTCCTCGGTGTCATCGGAGCGACCACCGGACACGGCCCGCTTGAGCAGACGCTCGACCACCTCGTCGGTGTCGACGGTCAGCTCGACGACGGCGTCCAGCGTGGTGCCCTGGCCGGTCAGCATGTCGTCCAGCTCGCTCACCTGTGCCTGGGTGCGGGGGTAGCCGTCCAGCAGGAACCCCTTGGCTGCATCGGGCTGGGCCAGACGGTCACGAACGATGGCGTTGGTGACCTCATCGGGCACGTAAGCGCCCGAGGCGAGGATCTCCTTGACCTGCAGACCCAGCGCGGTCTCGTTCTTGATGTTGTAGCGGAAGATGTCGCCGGTCGAGATGGCCGGGATGCCGAGCCTCTCGGCGACGCGTGCTGCCTGCGTGCCCTTACCGGCACCGGGTGGACCCAGGATGATGAGGCGCATCAACGGAGGAACCCTTCATAGTGACGCTGCTGCAGCTGGGACTCGATCTGCTTGACGGTGTCCAGGCCTACGCTGACGACGATCAGGATCGAGGTACCGCCGAACGGGAAGTTCTGGTCGGCATTCACCAGGATCAGGGCGATGATCGGGATGAGCGAGATCAGGCTCAGGTAGATGGCGCCCGGCACCGTGATGCGGGTCAGGACGTAGTCGAGGTACTCAGCCGTGGGCCGCCCGGCGCGGATACCGGGGATGAAGCCGCCGTACTTCTTCATGTTGTCGGCGACCTCGACCGGGTTGAACGTGATGGAGACGTAGAAGAAGGTGAAGAACAGGATCAGCGCTACGTAGGTGATCATGTAGACAGGGTGGTCGCCGCCCCCGAAGTACTGGTCGATGAAGGTCACCCAGGCCGGCGGTCGACCGGTGCCACGGTTGAACTGCGAGAGAACCGCCGGCAGGGCCAGCAGCGAGGACGCGAAGATGACCGGGATGACGCCGGCCATGTTGACCTTGAGCGGGATGTAGGTGCTCGTGCCCCCATACATCTTGCGACCGATCATCCGCTTCGCGTACTGCACCGGGATGCGGCGCTGTGACTGCTCGACGAACACCACCAGTGCGATGGTCAGGAACCCGATCAGGATGACCAGGACCAACGTGTCCCATCGGCCGCTCTGGCTGCGGATCGCGGCCAGGGAGCCGGGGAAGCCCGAGGCGATCGAGGTGAAGATCAACAGCGACATGCCGTTTCCGATGCCGCGGTCCGTGATCAGCTCGCCCATCCACATGATCACGCCGGTGCCTGCAGTCATCGTCAGGACCATGATCAGGATGGTGGGCAGGCTCTGGTCCGGCATGATGCTCGTGCACGAGTCGCCGAACAGCGTCTGGGGGTTGCGGGCCGCCGTGACCAGGGTGGCGGACTGCAGGATCGCCAGACCGATGGTGAGGTATCGCGTGTACTGGGTCAGCTTGGCCGTGCCGGACTGGCCCTCCTGCTTGAGCGTCTCGAACCGGGGGATGACCACGACGAGCAGCTGGATGATGATGCTCGCGGTGATGTAGGGCATGATCCCGAGCGCGAACACGGACAGCTGCAGGAGCGCGCCACCGCTGAACATGTCAGCAAGGCCCAACACCCCGCCGGCCGCCCCCGACTTTGGCTGACACGCCTGGATGTCCACGTAGCTGATGCCCGGGGTGGGCACGTGGGAGCCGAAGCGGAAGATCGCCATGATCGCCAGCGTGAACAGCAGTTTCCTGCGCAGGTCCGGCGTCTTGAACGCCCGGATAAAAGCCTTGAGCACTGGTCCTCCTGATTGGCCCTGGGACCAAGTATCTGCGCAAAAACAGTCCGTCGGACGATAGCACCCCGGGCCTGGTCAGCCCGGCGCCCGGGGCGCTGTCGATAGATCCTTGATGTCAGAGCGTGGTGGCAGAGCCCCCAGCGGCCTCGATCTTGTCCTTGGCGGTGGCCGAGAACTTGTGCGCCGAGACGGCCACCTTGACGGTGATCTCGCCGGTGCCCAGCACCTTGACGAGCTCGCCATCGCGGACGGCGCCCTTGGCGACCAGATCCTCGACGCTCACGTCGCCGCCCTCGGGGAACAGGGTCGAGATGCGGTCGAGGTTGACCACCTGGTACTCGGTGCGGAACGGGTTCTTGAAGCCGCGAAGCTTGGGAAGGCGCATGTGCATGGGCATCTGCCCACCCTCGAAGCTCTCCGGAACCTGGTAACGAGCCTTCGTGCCCTTGGTACCGCGACCAGCGGTCTTGCCCTTGCTGCCCTGGCCACGACCCACGCGGGTCTTGGCGGTCTTGGCACCGGGAGCCGGACGAAGATGGTGAACCTTCAGTGCGGACGATTCTTTGGCCATGATCACTCAACCTCCTCGACGGCAACCAGGTGGTTGACCGCACGGACCATCCCACGGATCTCGGGGCGGTCCTCCTTGACGACGACGTCGCTGATTCGCTTCAGGCCCAGGGAGCGCAGCGTCTCACGATGGTTCTGCTTCCCACCGATCCCTGAACCGGTCTGGGTCACCTTGAGTCGTCCCATCAGGCACCAGCCCCCAGAGCGCGGGCGCGCAACATGGCCGCTGGAGCGACGTGCTCGATCGGCAGACCACGACGGGCGGCAACCTCTTCGGGACGCTCGAGCCCGCGCAGGGCGGCAACCGTCGCGTGGACCACATTGATGGCGTTGTCCGAGCCCAGGGACTTGGACAGCACGTCCTTGATCCCGGCGCACTCGAGCACCGCACGCACCGGTCCACCGGCGATGACGCCGGTTCCGGGGGCTGCCGGACGCAGCATGACAACACCTGCGGCGGCCTCGCCCTGGATCGGATGCGGAATGGTGCCCTGGATGCGCGGGACCTTGAAGAACTCCTTCTTGGCCTCCTCGACACCCTTGGCGATGGCCGCGGGAACTTCCTTGGCCTTGCCGTAGCCGACACCCACGGTGCCATCGCCTTCTCCGACCACCACGAGGGCGGTGAAGCTGAAGCGGCGACCACCCTTGACGACCTTGGAGACGCGGTTGATGGTCACGACGCGCTCAATGAACGCGTTCTTGTCAGGCGCGTTGTCGCGGCCGCGGCTGTCGCGGTCACGACCGCCACCACGTCGCTCGCTGCGCTCGCCGCCGGCTGCTCCGCTGGCGGCACCGGCGCCTGCGCCGGTTCCTCGACGCTGGGGTCCAGGCATCAGACGTTCCTCTTCTCAGAAATCTCGGACGACTCGTGCATCACAGGGACAGACCGCCCTCGCGCGCACCGTCGGCGATGGCGGCGATGCGGCCGTGGTAGCGGTTGCCGCCGCGGTCGAAGACAACCGCGTCAACGCCGGCGCTCCTGGCGCGCTCAGCGAGCAGCTCGCCGACCTGGCGGGCCTTGGCGGTCTTGTCACCTTCGAAGGAACGCAGGTCCGCTTCCATGGTCGAAGCCGAAGCCAGCGTGTTGCCCAGCGAGTCGTCGACGATCTGCACGAAGATGTGCCGGCTCGAACGCGACACGACGAGGCGAGGACGCAGCGACGTACCGCTGACCTTCTTGCGCACGCGGTCGTGACGGCGCCCACGCGCGGCGCTCTTGCCCTTGGCGCGCTTGATGACCAGTGCCATGGCTTACTTACCAGCCTTTCCGACCTTGCGGCGGATCTGCTCGCCTGCGTAGCGAACGCCCTTGCCCTTGTACGGGTCGGGCTTACGCAGCT
>JANOHS010000125.1:0-1986 GCA_031406655.1 Micrococcales bacterium | reverse complement strand
GTCCACAGGTCGTCGTCGCCGCAGCCGAACAGCGGCGAGCGCAGGGTGGTCACCAGGGCGAACCCGTCCGAGGGGTCGGCGATGGCTCGCGCCGCCGCGAACAGGTCACGCACCTCGTCGGCGTGGTAGACCAGCGAGCTCGACTCGGTGCGGTACATCACGTGAGCCTCATCGAGCGCAGCCTCGAGGAAGGGCAACGAGGTCCGCGCCGGGATGAGGATGGTGATGTCACCCGGGCGAAGCGGACGCCACGTCGGGATCGGCGTGCCGCCCGCCGTCGGGGCAGGCTCCTCGACCTCAGTCGTCCAGCCCTCGGCGAGCGACCGGACGATGGAGCGTGCCACGTCCTCGGCCTCGAGCCCACGCAGTCCGTCGGCCCTGATCCCGTCCGGGTGCGCGTCGGCACCGAGGATGGTCACCGGCTCACCAACGGTGGGGACACCGCGCGCGTGGCCGAGCGCCTGGTAGTCAGGCTGCATCTCCGGGCGGGCCTGGATCAGCTCGCCGAACACGGCGTTGACCCAGTCCAGGATGGGCGCCACCGTGCGGAAGTTCGTGGTCAACGCCACCTCGCCGCCCAGCACCCGCTGCGCGCGCAGGTACATCGCGATGTCCGCCCGGCGGAACCGGTAGATCGACTGCTTCGGGTCGCCGACGACGAACAACGACCCGGGCGGGACCACGACGTCCTCCCAGTCAGGCTGCGACGCGGCCGCGCCACCCGCGATGCGGACCGCGATCTCGATCTGGATCGGGTCGGTGTCCTGGAACTCGTCGAGCAGCAGCCGCCGGTAGCGCTGCTGCAGGGTCGCACGTACTTCTGCGTTGTCCCGCAACAGGTTCCGTGCTAGGACGAGCAGGTCGTGGAACTCCAGCCGGCCGTCGGCCCGTCGTTCCTGAGCCGACTGCAGCACGCGGACCCCGCACCAGTGGACGATGGATCGCAGGGTCGACTCCACGACCTGGGAGACCAGGTCGCGCACACCCTGCTGCCAGGTCTTGCACTCGTCCCTGAGCGTCTCGAGCAGCCCGCCCCAGCTGGGCTTGCGACCATTGGCCCACGAGAGATCGGCGGCCGTCCTGAAGACCGCGAGCGCGGCGATGGGGTCGCCGTCGACCGACTCCAGCTGGTCGGCCCACAGAGAGAGAACGTTGAGCTTGCCGACGAACTTGTCCTCCTGATCGGCGCAGCGCACGGTCATGGCCGCGAGGCGCCTCGCCTCGGCGAGAACCGTTGTTACGTCGGGTATCCGGGGTGCCGGCGGGGCTCCCGGCGACACGACGTGCTCCGCCACCAGGTCCCAGTCGGAGTTCAGCTTCGTGATCAGCGAGCGGACATGGTCGAGGCTGATGCCGACGGCGAACGCCATCTCCAGGGTCGGCGCCATCTCGGGGGAGTCGAGCAGCTCGGTGCGCAGCTGGGACCACCTGCCCTCGAACGCCACCGACGACCCGACCTCGTCCAGCACCTCGACGAGCGGCGGTATGCCGGCCTCGATCGGGTGCTCGGACAGGATGCGCCTGGCGAACGAGTGCAGGGTGCCGATGGCCGCCGTGTCCAGCTCGTCCAGAGCGGCCTGCGCCCGGGCCTTGCGGATCTCGTCAGTGCCATGTCCGGCGGCACTCTCGAGCCTGGCCCGCAGCCGGTCGCGCAGCTCGGCACCGGCCCGCTCGGTGAACGTGACGGCTGCGATCTCGCCCATCGGGATGCCGTCCCACACCGTGAGCTGTTGCACCCGCTGGACGAGCATCGTCGTCTTGCCCGACCCGGCTCCGGCCTCGACGAACAGCGTCCGAGCGGTGTCCTCGCGGATAACTCGCCGCGCCTCCTGGTCGACCAGCTCTGCGCTCATCGCTCGCCCCCGTCCTCGTCGTCGTCCACGACTGCCGCCAGCGCCCCGGGCTCGACCAGCCGGGTGTAGTCCGCCAGCTCCGGGGCGCCTCGCTTGGCCTCCCACCGCCGGCGAACACCGTTGTGCCCCAAGC
>JANOHS010000123.1:0-5265 GCA_031406655.1 Micrococcales bacterium | reverse complement strand
CAGGTCGGCCGTCCCAAGGCCATGCCCGATGAACGGCCCACGGAACTCGCGCTCGACCAGGTGGCTCCATGACTGAGCTGAGGACCGCAGTCCACAACCCCGTCCGACTGCGGGCCCTCGCCGCACGGGCTCGGTGGCTGGTCCTGAGCACTGTCAGCGCTAAGAAGGCCGGGCACGTTGGCGGCCCGTTGTCCGCGATGGACGTGCTGGTCTCGCTCTACTTTGGTGCGCTGAGGATCGACCCGTCAGCCCCGGCCCACCCCAACCGCGACCGGTTCATTTTGTCCAAGGGCCACAACTCAATCGCCCTATACACGGTGATGGCGCTGCGCGGCTACTTCGACGTCGCGGAGCTCGAGACCTTCGACCAGGGTGACTCCCGGCTCCAAGGGCACCCCGATGCGCTCCGGCTGCCGGGACTGGACGCCTCCACCGGGTCGTTGGGGCAGGGGCTGGCCGTGGGGACCGGCATGGCCCTTGCGGCCAAGCGGGCTGGCAAGGACTTCCTCACATGGGTCATGCTCGGTGACGGAGAACACCAAGAGGGGATGGTGTGGGAGTCCGTGCTCTGCGCACGCCGCTACGGCCTTGACAACCTCGTCGCAATCGTCGACCGCAACGGCCTGCAGCAATACGGCTGGCCGCACGACGGGGTGCCTGGATCGCGCTTCGACCGGCTCGACCCCTGGGCCGGCGTCGACCTCGCCGGGGTCTACCGTGCCTTCGGCTGGAACGTCCTCGAGATCGACGGCCACGACCTCGAGGAGATAGGGCAGGCCCTCGAGGCTCCCCGGACTAGCCTCGCCGGCAGCGGGCGACCGACCGTCATCATGGCGTGGACCACCAAAGGCAAGGGCATCTCGTTCACCGAGGGCCGCTACGAGTGGCACAACGGCGTCGCCGACGACGCGCAGCTCGCCCAGGCCCGACAAGACCTGGGTCTCGGTACAGAGGAGGAGATCTGATGGTCGCCCAACGAGACGCGTGGGCCCAGGCAGTCCTTGAGGTCGCCCGGGATGACGAGCGGATCGTCGTGCTCGACGGAGACCTCGCAACTTCTACCAAGGCGAACATTTTCGCCGAGGAGTTCCCCGAGCGGTTCTACCAGATGGGCATCGCGGAGCAGAATCTGGTCGGCGTCGCTGCGGGTATGTCGACGCTGGGCAACATCCCATGGGTCGCCTCCTTCGGGGTCTTTTTCACCCAGCGCTCGCTGGACCAGATCCGAATGCTCGTCGCGCAGACGCAAGCCAACGTCAAGTTCGCTGGCCACTACACGGGCCTGCTCAACGGCGCTAGCGGCAAGACCCACCAGGACATCGAGGACCTCGCCATCCTGCGCGCTATGCCCGGCATGACGGTCATCGCGCCGGCGGACGGGCGCGAGTGCCGGGCGGCTGTGCGCTGGGCCGTAGCGCACGAGGGGCCGGTCTACCTGCGCCTGGCCCGTGACGACGAAGCTGATGTCGTGCCCGAGGTCTACGAGCTCGCCCCCGACACCCTGCTCCGACTGCGGGACGGTGAGGACGTCGCGCTCGTCTCCACCGGCGTCCAGACCGCCCGCACGGCGCGCGCGGCTCAGCTGCTTCAGGACCGCGGCGTCAGCGCCGCCCACTTTCACGTCCCCTTCCTCAAACCGCTCTCAGACGCGACGGTGCTGGCCGCGGTTGGCCACTTCCGCGAGGTGATCACCGTCGAGGAGCACTCGGTCCTCGGGGGACTGGGCGGCCTCATCGCTGAGGTCGTCGCCGCGGGGTCGAGGACGACGCGGGTCCGGCGCATCGGGCTGGCCGACGCATGGTCCGAGTCGGCCCCCAACGCCTTCTTGCTTGACCGCTACGGGCTCTCCCCCGAAAGGGTGGCAGCGCAGGTCGCCCAGCTCCTTCGCGAGTGCGACGCGCCGTTGGTGGCAGCGCCAGATGGCGTCGCAGGAGCCCGAGCATGATGGGCACCGCTGCACCGAATGGGAGGGGACGACGGTGCGCGCACTGACGAAGATGGGTCCGCGTTCGGTCGGTTTGACTGACCGGGAGCCGCGCCACGTCGGAACCGGTCTCGTGCGGGTGCTCGTGACCGCCACCGGTGTGTGCGGCACGGACGTGCACATCGGCCGCGACGAGTATGCCTCCGAGCCCCCGGTGACCATGGGGCACGAGATCTCCGGCACCGTCACCGAGGTCGGGGAGGGGGTTGACCTGTCCTGGTTGGGCCGGCGCGTGGTCTGCGAGACCTACTTCTCCACCTGCGAGGAATGCCGATACTGCCGGGATGGGCGCCGCAACTTGTGCTCCCGCCGCAGGTCGCTGGGATCATTCGAGGACGGCGGCTTCGCCCCGGAGGTGGTACTGCCCGCCCGCAACCTGCACGAGATCCCCGCAGCGGTGAACGCCACAGACGCAGCGCTGTGCGAGCCACTTGCCTGCGTGTGTCAGTGCCTGCTCGACCCGAGCCGAATCGCGCCCGGCGACCGCGTCGTGGTCATCGGTCCTGGCGCGATGGGTCTGCTCTCGGTGCAGGTCGCGATGGCGCAGGGGGCCGAGGTCACCTGCGCGGGCCTGCCAGCGGACGGCCACCGCCTCGAGGTAGCCCGCGGGTTGGGGGCATCGACGCTGACCGAGCTTGACGACGACGCCTACGACGTGGTCATCGAGTGTTCCGGCAGCGGCGGCGGAATCGCGACCGCCCTCCGGACAGCGGCTAAGGGCGGGCGGGTCGTTCAGGTAGGGATCTGCGGCCTCCCTGTGGAGGTCCCATGGGACCTCATCCTGTTGAAAGAGCTGAAAATCTCCTCGGGTTTCGCCAGCACGCCGGGCTCGTGGCGCCGTGCGATGGCGCTCCTTGAGTCCGGGCAGGTCGATCTCGCGCCACTGGTGAGCCACGTCGTCCCGCTGGTGCAGTGGGAGCGGGCATTCGATCTTGTGGGCTCGCCCGAGGCCGTCAAGGTGGTGATCGACCCGTCCTGAGTTCGCCCATGGAGCGCGGTCGAAATGGCACCTCGAACGCAACTCCTCCCACACAACGTTCCCGTGACCACACCTTCGAGCACTCCCACCCGGGTCGAGGTCCAGTACAACCAAGCTGGTCCAACCGGCTGACCCCATGCCACCGAAGGGTCATGCCTGTGTTGGGCGAGGGCGAGGACACCCGCCCCAAGGTTGACCTTGGGCGCTGGGTGACCGGCCAGAACCGCCGCGATTACGGCCCCGGCCCAGAGAACGACTGAGCCGACCACGCAGCTGAACACGGTGGTGAGCAGCAGCGTGTCCGTGGAGTTCAGCCCGCCTGGGCGAGCAGGTGAGGGAGACATGCCTCGTCTAGCCAGGCGGCGGTACGTCAACCGACCCGGCCCACGTGCGAAGCCCTGTTCATTCGTGAGATTAATTCACAAAACTATGTTGACAATTCTCCTTCAAGTTCTTACAGTTTTCACATGAGTCCCACCCGGAGTCAGCTGATCTCGGCTCGCATTGCCAAGTCGGGCGAGGCGACGATCGGCGATCTGGCCCATGACTTCGGGGTCTCGGAAATGACGATTCGGCGGGATCTGGAGGCCCTCGAAGGCGAGGGGATCATCCGGCGTATCCGCGGTGGGGCGATCTCCATGACTAGCCGTTCCTATGAGCCGCCGATCGCCGAGCGGGCGGCTTCGGCCGCAGCTGCCAAGCGGGCGATCGGTCGAGCGGCGGCGGCCCTGCTCGCGGATGGCGAGATAACCATCATCGACGTGGGCACCACCACGCTCGAGCTTGCCCGTGCGCTTGCGGGGCATCGCAAACTCACCGTCGTCACGCCCAGCCTGCTCGTTGCTATCGAGCTTGCCAAGTCGCCCGACGTTCGCACGCTGGTCACCGGTGGCATCCTTCGCCCTGGCGAGATGAGCCTCATAGGCCACCGCGCAGAGGACTCGTTCGCCGACCTCAACTGCGACACCGTCTTCCTCGGGGTTGCCGGTGTGGACTTCGATCGGGGCCTCACCGAATACAACCTCGATGACACCCGCGTGAAGCAAGCAGCCCTTCGGGCAGCCCGACGGTGTGTGGTCTTGGCTGACGAGACCAAACTCGGCCGAGTCGCTTTTGCCACCGTGGCTCCACTCACCCGAGTCGACGTGCTGGTGACCGACGCCACACACGACCACCCCGTCGTCGTCCAGGCTGCCGACGCCGGAGTTGAGATCGTGCATGCGGCCGTTGCTACTCAGGAGGAACCATGACCTCGCGCTTCGCCAAGACCTTCCCCGGCATCGACAAGCCGCTGATTGCGATGGCGCACGTTCCACCGCTTCCCGGGACGCCTCTTTACGACGCTTCGGCGGGGGTTCAGGGGCTAGTCGACCACGTCAAACGGGACACCGATCTCCTCCTGGAGGCGGGCTTCGACGCCGTACTGTTCTGCAACGAGGGCGACCGGCCCTACGAACTGAAGGCTGGCCTTGAGGCGGCGGCTGTGATGGCACGCGTCGTGATCGAATGCCGACCCACCGACCGACCCTTCGGGGTCGACTTCCTGTGGGATCCAGCGTGTGCACTGGCGGTAGCAGTGGCGACGGGTGCCTCGTTCATGCGCGAAGTGCTCACCGGCGTCTGGGAGTCGGACATGGGCCTCTGGCAGCCGAATGCTGCCTCAATCCTGCGCGAACGGCGCCGCCTTGACAGAGACGATCTCGCCATCTTCATGAACATCACCCCTGAGTTTGCTTCGCCGATGGGTAAGCGGACACCTGCTGAGACGGCAAGGTCCACCGTCGTATCCAGCCTCCCCGACGCGATCCTGGTCTCTGGGCCGATGGCCGGCACTGAGCCGGACGTCTCCACAGTGGCCGACGTCCGGTCCGCCGTCCCGAGGGATGTACCCGTCCTGCTCAATACCGGCGCAAAGTCCGAAACGATCGCGCGCTACCTGAAGCACGCAGATGGCTGCATCGTCGGCAGCGACCTCAAGGTCGACGGCTACACCTGGAACCGCGTAGATCCCGAACGGGCGCTTCGTTTCGTCAAGGCCGCACGCGATGCCTGACCAAAACTCGATTACGACTGGGCGTTCAGCGAGACGATTCCGAGCGCCGAAGGAACTAGGTATCTTCTCGGTTCTCATCCTCGTGGTCTTGGTTTTCGGGGCTCTTTCGCCGAATTTTCGCACCTATGGCAACGCCTCGAGTCTCCTTCTCAACGGGAGCGTCATTGGATTCTTGACACTTGGTCAGATGCTCGTTCTGCTTACCGGCGGGATCGATCTGTCAACCGGTGCGATCGTCGCCATGAGCGG
>JANOHS010000083.1:0-5843 GCA_031406655.1 Micrococcales bacterium | reverse complement strand
CCGGGTCGCAACACTGAACCCCGTGGCCACACTGTCGGCGGGCACCCGGTACACCGTGGTCCTCAACAGTGCCATCAAGGACCGAGCCGGCAACCGCCTCACCACAACCCGCTGGAACACCACCACAGCCGGCGCGGGGGTCAGGTTCCACGGCTCAATCGCCTGAACACCACTAACCGACGAGGCCCCTCACCGGCCCGTGCTCGATATCGGGCCGGTGAGGCGCCTCCCACAACCAGATGATGCGAGCAGCACCGCCACCGACGTTGCTGCTCGCATCGCCGTCCAAAGCCATTGCTACCAAAGCCATTCACGATCCAACGCCACCGGGACGAAGCCCTAGCGCGCTGGCACGATCACGACCAGAGCGGCCGTGACGGCAAGCACCCCGAAGGCGACCGTCACCTCGGCCATCAGCCCCCGAAGCAGAACCCCGGCCTCACCAGGTGCCAAGAGCTCACCGTCCGGCGGCGAGTCGGGAGCTGCGCGGCCGCGCGTACCGCTCGGTAGCTGACGCCTCACCCACAGGCGAGCCAGGTTGCCCAGCAGGACCAGGGCGAGCACGCCGACGAGCTTGCCCGCCAGTACCCGCCCGAACGTCGTCGCGGTCAGGGCACTCACCGAACCCACCTCACGCCAAGCCATGAACGCCCCCGTGGTCACCAACGTTGCGACGGCGCCAAGGGCGAGCCGAGAGAAGCGTGGAAGCACCACCGCCAGGTCGGCGGCCCGTTCACCCCCACGCAGACCGACCACGACAAGGACCAGACCGCCGAGCCAAAGCGTCATCGCGACCGTGTGCGCCAGGTTGACGGCGACCGCCAGCCCCGAACCGGCTCCAGCCGCGGAGTGACCCACCAACGGCCACGTGGCAAGCAGCGCCAACGTGGAGATCGCCGTGGCCCCCAGCACCAGGGAGCCCGGGGGCGCCGCCGCGCGGCGCGAGCGCGTTGGCACCTGTGACGACCTCGACAGAGCCCCTACCAGCACCGCTGCGAAACCGAGCAGCAGGAACGAGCGAACGGCGTAGACCGCGTCGAACCGGCGGGAGTGCGTGTCGAGACTCTCCGGCGCGGTCCACAGCGCGCTGAACGGCTCGCCACTGGCCCAGACGCCCTGCAACAACATCGCCCCCAACGTGCTGACCGCGAGCAGCGAGAGGCCCGCCAGCGTCAGGCGTCGCGTGCGGCGGTCGGCGAGCGCAGCAGGCCACAGGGCGAGCGCGGCGAGCAGCACCCCCGGTCCGAGCACCAGCCCCAGATAGCCCGTCCAGCGCAGGGCGCCAAGCAGGGCGCCCGCCAGGTCGTTGCGACCACCACCAGGCACCGTGCCGCGGACCGCGCTCACCTCGCCCACCGAGAACCGGAACGAACCCGACACCGGATGGGTGTCGCCCGAGCTTGCATGCCAGCTCACGGTGTAGGTGCCCCGAGCCAGTCCGGGACGCAGCCCGACCCTGAGCCTGCTCCGCTCCGGGTCGATGGCAGTCACGTGCCCGGCGTCGACCCGGTTGAACCGGTCGTCGAACACCTCGATCGCCCCGTCGTTCACCTCAACCGGCTCATTGAAGGTCAAGGCCACGGCCGCCGGTTGGGTGGGCAGGACCGCGCCGGCAGGAGGGTCACTGGTCTCGAGCCGGGCGTGCGCCGCGGCGCTGCCCGCTGTCGGGACCAGCAGCAGACCGGCGAGAGAGGTCGCCAGGGCCACCCGAACGATGTGCCGCGTCCAACGAGCACCGCGCGGCCCCTGATCCATGCTGGGATCTTAGGACGCCTTCGCACTTACCGGGGCCGGATCGGCTGATTGCGGGCGGGGCGTCGATGCCTCGCGCCCCCGACCACCCCAAGTTTTCTCCAAGATCGCCGGTGCACGATGCCCTAATGACCAGCAAGGGGCGCTCTGCTGCCCTGACCGCACGAGCCGTGGCGCTGATCGTCGCGGTGCTCGTCGCCACCGCCATCGGGGGTTGGCGAGCAGCCTCGCTGGCGGCGGTGAAACCTGACCCGTCCACCCTCGTCGTGAACGGTGTCTCGTACCTGGTGACCCACGCGGAACAGGTCAAGGGCCTGTCGGACGCCGACCTCGGAGGCATGTCCCATGGCGTGCAGAGCCTGGTCCCGGACGACAAGGCGCTGGTCACCGTCACCCTGGAAGTCACCGCCGGCGACTCCCCCAGCTCGTATGACGCCAGCGTGCTCCGCGCCTTCGCGACCGGCTCGTCCGTTGCGATCCCACCGGTCGGCGGCACGCTGGCCCCGGGTCAGCTGACGGCGCACGCCCGCATCGAGGGGTCACTGTCCTTCGTCGTCGCGCGAAACGGGGCCCACCTCGCCCTTCGCGCGCCGGGCGACTCCCGCGAGGTTCCTCTCCTGCAGGTCGACGACGCCCCGGCCGGCGCAACCGAGCATCCGCATCCCTCCACAACCGTCACCACACGTGGGCCGTCACCGCCCAGCCAAAGCTCGAAGTAGGCGATCCAAAATGACCACTGACCGAAAGACCGCTCCCCTCTCCCGGCAGCTCGCCGGTGACCTGGTCGTTGCCCTCCTGCTGGGGCTCGCCGGCGCCGGCTGGTTGGCTTGGCTGCAGGTTGTCGGCGACGGCCCGGCGCAGGTCTTGGCGGCGGTGCTCGAGGGCGTGGTCACCGTCACGGGGTTTACGCTTCCGGCGGTCCTGGTCGTGGTTCCCGTGACGCTCATGGCTCTGCGCCGTCACCACGCCCTGTTCGCGAGCTCGACGACCTTGGCTGGGCTGGTCTGCGCACCTGTTGCCGCGGCGGCCATGTCGGCGGGAAACCAGCTGCGGCTGGTGCTGTTCGACCAGGCGCCACCCGGACTTCCGCTCTACACGATGGTGGGCGATGCGCTGAGCCTGCTGGTCGTCCTCCTGCCCGTCGGGTGGCTCGTGCTTTTGTTCCGTGCACTGGCGTCGCGGAGGGTACGATCCCGGACCCGCGCGCGGGCCCGTGCCGGGCTCGTGCTGGGGCTGGGGTTCGTCACCGCCATGAGCACGGCGGCCCTCGCGCCGACGACGGCACTGGGGGCGCCGTCGGTCACCGCCTCGAGCTGCCTTGACTCAGGCCCCGCCGACAAGGCCTTCGACGTCACCGCTCTTGACGTCGACATCCCGATCAACCGCTACGGCGACCACGACCCGTTGGGCAAGATGTACGCCCTGACCGACCGCCTGGCTGACATCAGAACGCAGGAGAGCTCCCAGACGGTGTCGATCGGCCTGCGCGACGACGCGATCCAGCCGCTGGTGATCCGGGCCAACCAGGGCGACTGCGTGGAGATCCGCTTCACGAACACCGCGAGCGGCGGCGAGTTCGGTCTGCACATCGACGGGCTCGAGTTCAACGCCTCGTCCTCCGGGGACTCCATCGGCGCCAACGCCTCCTCGGCCGTCGCCCAGGGACAGTCCGCGACCTACCGGTTCGCCATCCCCGTCGACGCCCGGCTCGAGGGAGGCCACTACATGCACCCGGGGCCGGGCTACCGGGCTGCGGTCAACCATGGGCTGTTCGGAAGTCTCGTGGTCGAGCCCCCCGGTTCGACGTACTGGAATGCCAACACGCCGGACCAGCCGCTGGCTTCGGGGTGGGAGGCCATCATCAAGCCGATGGGCACGAACGCAACCTGTGTGCCGACCAACCGGATTCCAACCTGTGCATTCCGCGAGGCCGCGCTCCTGCACCACGAGATCGGCAACGACAACGAGGTCCTCAAGGACAAGCAGGGGCTGGACGTGCCCCTGGTGGACGACACAACCGGGAGCTACCGGCCCGGCGCCTTCGCCTTGAACTACCGTTCCGAACCGTTCCGTAACCGGCTGCTGGCCTTCCCCAAGGAGAAGTCGCACGCCTACAGCTCGGTCACCTTCGGCGACCCGGCCACCCCCATGACGCGCGGGTACCTCGCCGACCCGACCAAGATCCGGCTGATGCACGTCGGGGCCGAGAAGTTCCACGTCTACCACCTCCACGGTGGCGGCGATCGTTGGCGGTTCAACCCCGTGGCCGACCCCACCAACAACTACGCCATGACGGGTCTGATGAAGGACTCGCCGGTGCCGTTGTCCGCGTCCCAGCGTCTGGACTCCCAGTCGATCGGTCCGGGCGAGTCCTACAACCTCGAGATCGAGGGCGGGGCGGGCGGCGTCCAACAGTCGTCCGGTGACTTCCTCTACCACTGCCACATCGCCAAGCACTACGTCTCGGGCATGTGGTCCGTGTGGCGGGTCTACAACACCCTCCAACCCGACCTCGTGCCGCTGCGCGATCGCGTGGCACCACCGGCCCCCGTCGAGTCCAGCGAGCTGATCGGCCGGACCATCGACGGAACGACGATCACCGCAGCCAACCTGGACGACTGGATCCGCCCCCAGCTGCCGCCATCCGGAGTGCCACGTGACGGCCAGGACGCGACCGTCTGGAACTGGCAGGTCTCCGGCACGCCCGATGCGCCGCGCTACCTGGGCGCACCTGCCGACCCCACGATCGTCCCGGGGTCCCCCCAAGTTGTTCCGGGGCAACCCAACCTGTTTGCGGTGGACGCCGGACATATCGAGGGCGGCCGCCCTGCGATCCTGTTCAACCCGATCAACGGGCGACCGGCATACCCGATGTTCCGCCCGAGCATCGGCAAGCGACCGCCGTTCACCGGTGGAGGGCACAGCGGGACCCCATGGCTGGGAGCCAACGCCGGCCAGACCGCGGCAGGCAGCACCGACCCGTGGGCCAAGCGCGACGACGGGTTGTGCCCCACCGGCCGCAAGCTCCGGAACTTCAACGTGGTCGCCATCGGCAAACCGATTCCACGTACTCCCACCTTCACTGACCCCGAGGGCAAGATCTTCGTCCTGGCGAAGGACAAGGTGGCAACGTACGCCGACCCGGCCAAGTCCGATCCCCTTGCGATCAGGGCGAACCAGGGTGACTGCATCGCGATCACCCTGACCAACGAGATCCCCGATGCCGAAGCCTTCGACAACTTCTCCAAGGCCACGATGCACATCCACCACGTGCAGTTCGACGTCCAGGGCTCGGACGGTGTCAGTGCCGGGTTCGCCTACGAGCACTCCGTACGCCCATACCAGGCGGAGGACCCGACGCTGGTGGCCGCCGCCAACACCGGCGACACGGTGCTCCAGCTCTCCGACGTGTCCAAGTTCGTCGGCACGGACGCCAACGGCCAGGCGACCCGCCCGTGGCTCGCCGTCGGCCAGGGCCTGGAGACGATCGACATCCACCAGATCGCGTCAGTGGACACGGCGGCCAACACCGTGACGCTCACCAGTGCCCTGAAGTCCACCCACGCCGTAGGGGAGTTCGCCGGGACTGAGTTCATCCAGTACCGCTGGTACCCCGATGCCACCCTCGACAACATCTTCTGGCACGACCACGTGGACGGCATCCACGGCTGGGGCCACGGCCTGGTCGGCCAGCTCATCATCGAGCCGCCCGGTTCCACCTACCACGACCCGGTCACCGGCGCGGAGGTCGACTCAGGCACCCTCGTGGACATCCACACGTCCAGCGTCCTGTCTCCCGGCCTGGTCACGGGCAGCTTCCGCGAGCTCGCCTTGTGGACGATCGACGACAACGACAAGGGCGACTACTCCACGCTGAACCTGAAGGCGAACCCGCTGGCTCCGGATCCACTGGATCCAGGCTCGACGGGACGGCCGGACAAGGCCAACCAGTTCAGCTCGTGGAAGTACGGCGACCCGGTCACACCCCTGCCACGGCTCTATGCCAACGACCCGCTGGTCATCCGAACGATCAACGTCTCACCCGCGATCGACACCCTTCACCTGCAGGGCGGACGGACGCTGCTGGAACC
>JANOHS010000062.1:0-4836 GCA_031406655.1 Micrococcales bacterium | reverse complement strand
CCGCGGGCCACCGGCGGCAGGTACTTGGCCTTGAGCTCGTCGGACCCAGACAGGATCAGCGGCATCGTGCCCAGCTTGTTGACCGCCGGGATCAGGGCCGAGGACGCACACACCCGGGCGATCTCCTCGATCACGATGCAGGTTGCCAGGGCGTCCGCGCCGACCCCTTCGTACTCCTCGGCGATGTGGGGTGAGTGGAAGTCCGAAGCCACCAGTGCGTCATAGGCCGCCTTCGGGAAGCTGCCGGTCTCGTCGACCTCAGCCGCGTGCGGAGCGATCTTGTCCTCGGCAACGTTGCGGACCGCTTCGCGCAGCTCCTCGTGGTCCTCGGAGAGGGTGAAGAACGGGAACGCGCCTTTGTCTGTGCTCACGATCGTCACAGTACTGCGATCGGGAGCCACAAACCGGGAAACGACCTTAGTTCCCAAAAGGGCCGATACCGTGCCGAACAAGGGTCGTATGACGGATGGGTGACCGCTGCTCAGCCGGCCCGGAGCTCTGGGATGACCTTGTTCTCGAAGAGGTGGATGCCCGAGGTGTCGTAGGCGGCCTCGGTGAAGTAGGCGATCGTGTAGCCGAGCCCCAGCTCCTTGAGCGCAGAGAGCTTCTCGGTGATCTGCTCCGGCGTCCCGACGCCCACCCCGGAGGTCTGCGCCTCGATCTGCCGGTCCACGTCCGCCTCGGGCACGCCGGCCTGCAGGTAGTGGTCGCGGATCCAGGCCAGGCGGTCCCTCACGTCCTTCTCGGTCTCGCCGATGACGACGTTGACGTTGGTCGACCGGGTGATCTGGGCGAAGTCCCGCCCGATGTCCGCGCAGTGGGCAGCCAGGATCGCGCTCTTGTGCTCGAAGACGGAAGGGGCGAAGTTCGTGTAGTCCGCGTACTTCGCGGCGGTGAGCAGGGTCTTCTTCTCTCCGCCACCGGCGACCCACATCGGTATGCCGTTGAGCGCAGACCCGGGCTGGGTCGTCCCCTGCAGGGGCTTGGGAGCGCAGATCGCCCCGTCGACCTGGTAGTGCCTGCCGTTCAGCGTGGCCGATCCCTTGGTCCACATGTCGCGCAGGATCTGGACCCCCTCGTCGAGCATCCCGACCCGGTCACCGGCGCTGGGGAAGCCGTAGCCGTAGGCCCGCCACTCGTGCTCGTACCACCCTGCGCCGATGCCCACCTCGAGCCGACCCTCGGAGATGATGTCGACCGTGGCCGCGACCTTGGCGAGGTAGGCGGGGTTGCGGTAGGCCATGGAGGTGCACATCTGCCCGAGCCGGATCCGGCTCGTGACAGCAGCAAGCGCGGCCATCAGGGCCCACGCCTCGTGCGTGGCCTCCTGCGAGGGCTCCGGCACCGTGTGGAAGTGGTCGTAGACCCAGGCGGCCTCCCAGAGCCGGGTGATCTCGGCACGTTCGGCCAGGCCCGCCATGACTCCCCAGTGCTGGTCCGGCTCGATGCCGGCGAGGTCCATCCGCCAGCCCTGGGGAACGAAGATGCCAAATCGCACTGAACTCTCCTTGATCGGGCGAAACTTGCTCAGATCACAAGGCTACTATCCGTCGGAGAGCCGGTTTCCATCGCCGATGGCGCCGCTTCGACCGGCATCCGTGCAAGAAACCGGCCATCGCCCGTCCCAGGGAGTGATCTCGATTAGTCAGCCAGGCGTCTCCGACCCAGCGGTCATCCGCAGGCTTCTCACCACTCCCGCGACCTGGGCCGTGGTGGGCCTGTCCACGGACGTGACCCGCACGGCATACGGCGTGGCCCGCTGGATGCACGACGCCCTGGGGCATCGCATCATCCCGGTGCACCCGCGCGCGCCGGAGGTCTGGGGCGAGCCGGGCTACGGCAGCCTGACGCAGATCCCGGACGGCACCCAGGTCGCCGTCGTGAACTGTTTCGTCAACTCGCAGCGGGTCGGCGCGGTCGTGGACGAGGCGATCGCCAACAAGGACCGGCTCGGCATCCAGGCCCTCTGGCTCCAGCTCGGCGTGATCGACCAGGAGGCGGCAGAACGAGCCATCGGCGCAGGCATCGACATCGTGATGGACACCTGCCCGATGATGGAGCACCCGAGGCTCTGAGTCGGTCGCGCTCAGCTGCGGGTCATCCCGAAACCGGTCGGGTGAGCGCGTCTGGCCCGCAGCCGCTCGCCCTTGGCATATGCCTCGTCGCGCAGCGTTCCCTGGAACGCAACCATCTTCGCGCGCACGCGAGCGGACTCGTCGTCCACCCCTGACCCGAGTATCCGCGCCGCCAGCAGTCCGGCGTTCCTGGCTCCGCCCACCGACACGGTCGCCACCGGCACACCGGCCGGCATCTTGACGATGGACAGCAACGAGTCCATCCCGTCGAGGTTCTTCAGCGCCACCGGAACACCGATGACCGGCAGGGGGGTCAGAGCCGCAAGTATCCCCGGGAGGGCAGCGGCACCCCCCGCGCCGGCGATGATCACCTGCAGGCCGCGATCGGCCGCACTCTGCCCGTAGGCGATCGTCTCCTGGGGCATCCGGTGCGCTGAGATGACGTCGGCCTCATAGCCGATCCCGAATTCCTCCAGCACTTTCGCCGCTTCCTCCATGATCGGCCAGTCGCTGTCACTGCCCATCACCAGCCCGACGACGGGTCGCGCACCCGGCTGTGTCGCCGACGAATCGCTCATTGGTTGATCACTCCCTGCAGGTAGTCGCATGCATGGCTGGCGCGAGCCCTCAGGTCAGCGAGGTCGCTCCCGCTGACGTTGACGTGCCCGATGGTGCGGCCCGGTCGGACGCCCTTGCCGTACAGGTGGATCTTCAGTGCCGGGTCACGCGCCATCAGGTGACGATATGTCGGATAGAGGTCGCTGTGGTAGCCACCCCGGACAATGCCCGTGACCGTCCACCTCGCCAAGGGGCTGGGGTCTCCCAGGGGCAGGTCGAGCACCGCACGCAGGTGCTGCTCGAACTGGCTCGTCACAGCACCGTCGGTGCTCCAGAGCCCACCGTCGTGCGGTCGCATCGCGAGCTGGCTGACCAGGTATGACGGGTCGCCGGTCCGCGGGTCCCTCACCTCGAACATCTCAACTGCCAGCACGCCGGTGACGCCGAGCGCGCCGGCGATGCGCAGGGCCGCCGCGGTGGCCATCGCGGCGAGGCCGGGGTCGAGACCGGGAGCAGGGGCCAGGACCTGGGTCCGGAGGCGGCCGGTCCGCACGGTCTCCACGACCGGCCAGGCGCTGCCCTGGCCGGATGGGCTGCGGGCGACCAGCACCGTCAGCTCCCGGACGACGTCGGCCCTCTGCCCCGCCGGCAGCCAAGCCACTCCCATGTCGGTGAGCCTTCGACGCATCGCCGGCCTGTCCCGGGCGGACACCAAGGCAGCCGGCGAGGGGTGCAGGACGACGCCATCGGCCTCGAGCGCAGACAGGACCTCGGCGGGCACCTGGTCGTGGTCGAACGTCACGACGTCGCACTCCCGGGCAAAAGCGCGCACCGCCTCGACGTCGGTATGCCGGCCCACGAGCGAGGAGGGGACGACCAGTGCCGCGGGGGACTGCGCTGACTCCGCGAGAACAGACAGCGTGATCGAGAGCCGCACCGCAGGGGGCTGGAACATCCGGGAGAGCTGCCCGCCACCGATGACCCCGACGACGGGGAACCCGCCGGGTGCACGCCGCGGGGAGGTCACGAACGGGAGCCTATCGGGGCGGCGCGCCAGCTCGTCCGGGATCCAGGGCTAGGCTCGTTCCGTGCCCAAAGACCGTCCCGGCCTGCTCGACCGTGCCCGCGGGGCACTCGACGTGCTCGTCCGCGAGATGCTCAAGTTCGGCATGGTCGGTGCCGTGGCGTTCGTCATCGACCTCGGGGGCTACAACCTCCTGGTCTTCGGACCGCACCTGCTGGGGATGATCGGCGAGGGGGACACCGCCGGCGTGCTCAACGACAAGCCTCTGACGGCACGGATCATCTCGGCATCCGTGGCGACCCTCGTGGCGTGGCTGGGCAACCGGCTGTGGACCTTCCGTCACCGTCGCCAGCGCCAAGCCGTCCAGGAGCTCGCGATGTTCGTGTTCTTCAACCTCGCGGCCATGGTCATCGCGGTCGTCTGCCTCGGGTTCTCCCGATACGTGCTCGACCTGCACACCCAGCTGGCCGACAACCTGACCAACATCGTCGGGATCGGCATCGGGACGCTGTTCCGCTTCTGGGCCTACCGCAGGTTCGTGTTCGCCGGAAGCCTCGTCGAGGGCCCGCTGGAGCCGGTCGTCAAGCTCTAGTCGGAGTCGGACTCTGAGAGGAACAGGGCAAAGATCGCCGGTCGGGCCTGGATCAGCTCGAGTCGTCCGCCGTTGGCCTCCGCCAGGTCACGGGCCAGGGCCAGCCCCAGGCCGGTGCTCTTGGCGGTGCTGACCGAACGTTCGAAGATGTGCGGCGCGATCGTCGAGCCCACGCCCTCCCCCTGGTCGCTGACCTCCACGACCACCGAAGGGCCACTGCGCCGGGCCTGCACATCCACCGTGCCACGACCGTGCGCAAGGGAGTTCTCCAGAAGCGTCGACAGCACCTGTGACAACGCCACCGGCGTGGCCCGCACCGACAGTCCGCGCTGGCCGTGGACATGCACACTGCGTCGAGCCTGCTCGAAGGCGGGCTGCCACTCCCGCTGGAGTGCCGCGATCACCGAGTCCAGCGAGACCGACGGCGGTGGCGCGTCATGTCCCCGGCGGGTCCGTGAGAGCAGCTCGTCCACCACCTTGGTGAGACGCTCGACCTGGGCGATGGCGATGCCGGCCTCCTCCTGGACCACGACGAGATCATCGGTCACCGAGATCTCCTCGAGGCGCATGAGCAACGCCGTCAGCGG
>JANOHS010000616.1:0-22513 GCA_031406655.1 Micrococcales bacterium | reverse complement strand
CGACGACTCGAAGACGTCAGCCGGGCTGGCGGCGTACCCATCCTCGAGGCCCACGAGGATGTGCAGGTTCAGGATGATGATGGCCGCGACGGCGAACCCGCCCAATGCCGCTCCCACGGACAGTGCCATCTTCATGACCGTCTGACGTGCCTGGCTGCGCATGGCGGGCCTCCCGTGCTGTTTGCTGCGGCCATGGCCGCCACGATCATCGTGGCACCGATCATTCGAGTGTGCGAGTGTGCTTTCGGCTGTCCGTCTCGCAGTCATGTCAGCCATCCCCACGGCGTCGCGTCGACCTGCGTGCGGCAGAGGTCCGGTCCCCTTATTGGCAGAAGAGTGGTTCTAGAACGCAGGTTCGCTAGTGTTACCGGATGGAGCTGCGCCAGTGGATGTTCTTGTCGAACCATGCTCATGTGATGGTGGCGTTGGAAGCTGACCACGACGTGCTGCTTCGAGACGTGGCGGCTCTGGTGGGCATCACCGAGCGGGCGGTCCATCAGATCATTGTCGATCTGGAGCTGGCGGGGGTCGTTGCCAGAACCAGAGTGGGGCGACGCAACCACTACACGATCAATCGTGCCGCCCGCCTTCGTCACCCGCTCGAGGCTGACGTGGCTGTGGGCGCCCTGCTGGACCTTGTGCTGGGAACAGGTCACCACCGCCGGCTTCGCACCACGACGAGGCACTAGGCCCTGGCGGTCAAGGGGCCCGGACGGGTCTCGGGAATCCCCGCAACCCCTCGCCTACCGAGACTCCGAGCTCGAAGTCCTCTTGACAGGTGCGGTCTATTACCTGAATAGTAGTTCTTGCGTGAGGGGAGTATCCCTAGCAGTCCATCGTCACTACGGCCGAGCCGATGCTCGGCCCGGTGGGCTGGCCGCCCGATCAGGGCGGTGGGAGAGACCTCCGCAGACTTCAATGTCTGACGGAGGCAACCATGGACGTACCTTTCTGGCTGTGGGCTGCGGTACTCGGCCTCATTCTGGCGATGTTGGCCCTCGATCTGCTCGCACACCGCCGTGCCCACGTCGTCGGTGTCCGCGAGGCGGCAGCGTGGACCGCGGTGTGGGTGTCACTGGGCCTGGCGTTCGGCGGCGTGGTGTGGTGGATGTACGGCCCCACAGCGGGCGGGGAGTACTTCGCTGGATACCTGATCGAGAAGAGCTTGGCGGTGGACAACGTCTTTGTGTTCGCGCTGATTTTCGGATACTTCGCCGTCCCGCGGATGTACCAGCACCGCGTGCTGTTCTACGGGGTGCTGGGCGCGCTGGTATTCCGCGCGATCTTCATCGCCGGTGGGGCGGCCCTGATCGACCAGTTCCACTGGGTCCTCTACGTGTTCGGCGCCATCTTGCTCTACACCGGGTGGCGCATGTTCCGGCACCGCAACCACGAGATGGACCTGTCCGCCAACCCGGTCCTACGGCTGGCTCGGCGCCTCATCCCGACCACCGAGGACTATGACGGACAGAAGTTCTGGGTCCGCCGAGCCGGCCGGTGGGTGGCCACCCCCCTGTTCATGGTGCTCGTCCTGGTGGAGACCTCCGACATCATCTTCGCGGTGGACTCCATCCCCGCGATCTTCGCCATCACCCAGGAACCGTTCCTCGTCTTCACAAGCAACGCGTTCGCCATCCTCGGCCTGCGCGCCATGTACTTCCTGCTCGCCGACCTGATGCACCGCTTCGTGTACCTCAAGGCCGGCCTGGCCGCCATCCTCATCCTTGTCGGCGTCAAGATGCTGCTCATCGACATCTGGAAGATCCCCATCGGCGTGTCCCTGGCGGCCATCGCGGCCTGCCTGATCGTCGCGATCGCCGCAAGCCTTCACGCCACGCGCCTGGTTAAGGCCAGCAGCCGATGAAGCACCCCGCCCCGACCACTTACGAGGGCGTCGCCACCTGGACCGCTATCGCATCGGCGGCGTGACGTCCACGCGGACCTCGGCGCCCAGGCGGGCGTCGCCGACCAGCTTCAGGGCGTCGCCTGACCAGAACTTTCCGGGGTCGTAGTAGTTCGTCGGCCGGTCCCCGGCCAGCAGCCCCATCGCCTGGTAGGTGCCGGCGACCACCTCCGCGCAGTAGGTCGACTCCACCGTCGCCGCTCGATGCAGCCTGCCACGGAGCCAGCGGCCGGCCAGGGCCGCCGTCGCAGGGAACGGGGTGCCGTTCGTGCGTGCGATCACGCGCAGGAGTAAGTCCTCCATCTCAGAGGTGACGGGGGAGTCGAGCTGCCGTAGCCAGGTCTGCTGGTTGTAGCGGTGGCTCCACTGTTCGACTGCGGACAGCAGGTCGTGCAGCTGCGCGCCGCGGTGGTGGGCGCCGGTCCACACGTCCAGCAGCCCGCGGCCGAGCTCGGCGTGCCACATCAGCGGCGGCAGGTCGTCGAGGACGACAGCCATCCCGACGTGGTTGACAGGGGCGTTGGTGATGGCCCGGATCGCGTGGTCTGCGGTCGACCGGCCCCGGAACAGCCACAGGTCGCCGGTGCGGGTCAGGTCGACGGCCGCCTCTAGGCTCAGTACTGCGTCACTCACGGAAGGTCTCCTGTTCATGAACCTCTGGAAGGCTCTGGGTCTCGCCGGCCTCGCCGGTGTCGCGGCAGCCGGTGTCATCATCGCCCGCGAGCAGCGGCAACGGACGCAGATGGCACCCGAAGAGATCCGTGCCCGCCTTCACGAGCGGCTCGAGAAGGCGCCAACGGCACCGGTCCGGGGCACTGACGCCCCAGAGGCGTCGTAGTCCCTGGCGCGCAGCCCTTTGACCCGGCTACCGGCTGGCGGTGTAGTGGGAAGTCACTGTTGGCCCGGTCAGGACCCCGGCATAGACCGCGACCTCATCCAGGGAGCCTGAGAAGTATGTGCTTCCGGTTTGGATGCGTCCGAAGTTGATGTTCGCGGGGCTCGTGAGGGAAGCCTTGCTACCGGTTGCCGACCCGGCCGGAACCCCATCTACATACAGTTGGATCACCCCTGATGTGATGGTCCGGGTGAAGACGATGTGATGCCAGGCGCCGTCGTTGTATCCGCCGGATGTCGACACGATCGACGTGTCAGGCCCAGAGCCGCCACCGACCCCGGCAACGACCTTGCCGTCAGAACGCAGTGAGACTCCGAAGTCGTCGGTGGTGCCCGAGACATCCGCATCCACCAGACCGGCACCGGCATACCACTGTGTGCTTGTTCCGACTCCTTGCGTGGACTTGAACCAGAACTCGATCGTGACGTCGTCCGAGATCTGACGGGCCACGCTGGCGTAGTCGTTGACACCGTCGAACTGTGCCGCCGTGTCGTCGTCCCCGGATACCGCTCCGGCAACGCCGAGGGTGGTTCCGTTCAGGTAGTCGCCGGTGCTGGTGCCACTACTGTCGGCCAGCGGCGGAGTCACCTGGAAGTTGTCCAGATGCATTCCGGTTGTGTCCGTGACACGGGTTTTCGCGAGACCGGAGCCCAGCACGACCCCGCCCCTTCCCGAGGCGGTGATTGCCGTGTTGACCACTGAGACCTGTTGCACCCCGTTGACCAGCAAGCTGATCCTCGAGCCGGCCATGCCAAGCCTGAGGCGGTAGGTCCCAGATCGGGCAAGGGGCTGAACCGTGGACTGCCCCAGGGTTGTCCTGGTGCCGTTGATGACGCTGTAGAGCGTCCACCTCGCCGAGGGCTGGTCATAGGCAGCGGCATAGAACGTGCCGTTGGCGCTGGATGTGCTGAGGCGACCCGCTACCCCGATCCAGTCCTTGGCGACGGCCGAGGCGACGTACACGTCGGCCTCGACGGCATAGTCGGCGGTGGCTGGGACCGCGGAGCTGTAGTACCGCGCCCACGAGGAGTTCTCATTCTTTCTGAGCCGGTCACCGGCGGTGACGATAGCGTCCGTGGAGGAGCAGGCCTTGGTCCAGGACGCGCCGATCTCGCCCGTATGAGCATCCAGCAGCACTCTGTGATCGGTGAATGAGTCGGACGACGTCGTGGCTTGGTCCAGTCGCCAGTAGCTGAGCAGTCCGGGGGTGGACATGATCGTGTCGAAGTAGGTCGCGGCAGCCTTGACGACGCTCGCGCTGCTGGCGGTATGAGTGTTGCCGACATTGTCCGAGACCACGTACTGGTACTTGTAGCAGTTGTTGCCGACAACCGTGTCGACCAGCGGCGACATCGGGTTGATGCCGTTGGGAAGGGTCGTGAACGGCCCAAAGGTGCCGCACGTGCCGACGTTCAAGGTGGTTGTGGCGCGCTGCAGGGCGCGGGCGCCGACCCCGGAACCGGTATCGGTGCCGGTGGTGAAGCTCACGCTGACCGTCGTGCTCTTCGTGGTGCCGTTGAGGTAGGCCACGGTGCCGGCGCTTGGAGCTGTGTTGTCGGCGGTGAGGGTGAAGGGGGTCCCAGCGGAGGTGCGCGAGGCGTTGTTGGTCGCTGTGACGCTCTTGGTGCCGGGCGAGGCCGGGACGCCGCTCCAGGAGTACGTGTTGACCCCCGGGGACCCCGGTGTCGAGGCCCAGCTGGCGCCCAGCGCGGGGAACCCGTAGCTGGCGATCCCCGACGTGGGGTCGGTGGCGCCGGCCGTGGCCCTGAACGACCCCGAGGTCGCGGCGGAACGGTAGAAGAGGCTCGAGCCTGCGCCGTTCCAGTACGTGTTGGTGAACGTGTCGAAGACCAGTGTCGGCGCGGCGGGGGCGGTGAGGTCGACCTTGATGTCCGCACTGGTGTATGTCGTGGGGTTACCGAGGTTGTCGGCCACGACGTACCGGTATTTGTAGCAGGCCTGGTCGCTCACCGTATCGGCCTTCGGCGAGGCGGGGTCTGTCCCTCCAGTCACCGGGGTGTAGCTGCCGAAGGTGCCGCAGACACCATCGTCGACGCCCCCCGATGTCAGGGTTGCGGTGGCGCGGGACAGCTGGGCGCCGGTGGGGGACAGCCCGCTCAGTGCATCCGCTCCCTTGGCAAGGTCCAGGCTGAGCACCGTGGAGCTCGAGTAGCGGGACCCGGTGCCGACCAGAGCGAGAGCATCGACGGAGCCTCCCGTCGGGCCGGTGGCGTCGTTGACGAAGGTCAGTGTGGTGTCGGTGGCGATGCCGGCCACGTTGCGGCCGGTGACGACCTCGGTGGGTGCACTCGTTGTGCCGGCCGTCCAGCTGAAGAGGTTGGAGACGTATGGCCCCCCGGCCGGCGTCGATACCGTCGAAGGGGTGTGGGTCCAGCCGGTCGAGGTTCCGCTCAGGGGTGCGGTCGTGCTTGAGGCGGGCCCAGAGGCGGAGCCGCTCACCGCGTTGGTCAGCGTCAGGGAGCCTGCGACCGGGCCGCGGTAGTAGATCGTGTCACCGCTCTTGACGGCATTGCCGCTGACCACCGACAGGGAGATGGCGTTGACCGGCGTTGGGGCCTCGACGGTGACAGAGTTGCTCTTCAGGCTCTCGGCGCCGCTCCAGCTGGTGGCGAACACAGGCGTCACCGAGTAGGTCCAATGCCCCGCGGGCACGGCGTTCTCGGTGCAGGTTGTGGCCGTGACCCTGCCCGTGCAGGTCCCAGGTTGGATGGCCTGCGAGGTGACGGACGCGACGTCATACCGTTTGAGGGTGTAGCCGGCCACCGCCTTGCCGTTTGACAAGGTGCTGGGCGCCCAGCTGATGGTGATGGCGGTGCCTGCGGACGAGGCGGTGGGGGTCTGGCCCTGGTTGACCGTCGTTGCCGCGGCTGCGCCGCCTCCCCCGGGGTTGGAGCCGGCGGTCCAATACGCCCACGATGACCCGCCATTGACACCCATGAGAAGTGCGATCGCGACGGGCAGCAACCTGGCGCCCATCCGGCAAGAGCCGCGTGGACGCGCTCTGGGCTGCACAGTGGTCATGGCCCGGCCGCCAGATAGACGGAGAAAACCGCGCCCTGGCAGGCGCTCGCGGCGTCCTGACCCATCCCCAGTGACCCCGCCAGGACGACCGGCAGCGAGCCGTTGGCCGGAACCGACCAGCCCACACCGCTGTTCGTCTGGGTAGTGAAGCGCAGCGTTGCCGCGGCCACGGTGCACCCTGCGGCGAAGTGGCCCGAGTCGACACTGAAACCACTGGTTCCCTGGGCGGCGTCCAGCGCGAGGGAGCCGATATACACGGCCGACGCGTTCGGGTTGGAGACCGTGAGGACGACGTCTGCCTCGCCCCCCGGATAGAGGCTCGCGTCCGGCGTCCCGGGAGTGAGTGTCACGGCCTCGGTGGTTGCGGTAGTTGCCGCGCCGGTTCCGCCGCCCGATCCGCTCCAGTACGCGTAGGCCACGCCGCCGACAAGAAGCGCGAGCCCAACGAGGATCGAGGTGGGGAGCAACCGCCTGAGTATGCGCCGGAACATCAGTTGGCCCGCGTTCCGGTCGCTGTGTAGGCAAGCGCCAGCGACGCCCCTTGGCAGCCGTCCTGGTCGGACGGGTGGTCGAGCATGCCGACGTGAGGCCAGCTCGCCGGGGGGAGGCCGAGGTTGCTGAGGGTGCGCGTCGACCTGGCGGGAAGGGTGATCGTGCGGCGGTTCAAGATCTGGTCCCACGCGAAGTCGCGGATGGCACAGGGGTGGGCCTGGTCGGCATTGGGCGCGGTGACCTTCCGAACGGTCACGCGCAGGTCGGTCAATGAAATCGGGAAGTCGCGGTTGTTTGTCAGCCTCAGGTCCAGCGGTGCCCTCACGCCGGGGGAGATCGGTGCGGTCGTGCTTCCGTCGATGGTGAATGACTCGTTGGATCCGGCCAGATCCCCAGCCATGACTGCGTCCCCGCTGGGACTGGGCGGGCTGGCGAACGAGCCCGAGGCAAGGAGGCTAAGTGTGACCACGGCGACCACGGTCAGGACCAGCCGAGGCGCGAAGCCCTTCGTCGCAACGTTGCTCATCTGAACCTCCTTGCGTCCCTCGGCGGTGGGCACGGTGTGGAGCTGCTAATACGGCGAGTCGGCGGGCGGGGAAGGGCTGGTCGCCCTGCCCCACCCGCCGCTCACGATCGGCAGGTTACTACTGGGCGAGCACCGGGAAGGTGAAGACCGGGGCGTTGCTTCCAAGAGCGATCCCGAAGGTGTAGGTGTTGCCCACCACGACAGGGAACGCCGTGACCGTAACTGGTGCGCTGCTGACAACTCCGGCACCGGACAGCGGCAGGTACTCCCTAACCGGGAAGCCCAGGAAGTTGACCGAACCGTCGGTCAGCCACGCCGTGTAGGAACCGGCGCCACCGGGATATGCGGCGTTGGTGTAGTTCACCGTCAGCACGCCGTTCACCAGCGTTGCCGTCGGAGGCACCACAACAGGTGGCTCCACGAAGGGAGTCAGCGTGTAGGTGAGCGTAACCGGCACGTTCTTGGCGTTGTCCTGGTTGACGGCGGAGTTGGCGTAGGCCAACGACATGCCCGACCAGGGGACCGGAGTACCAAGCTTCACGACCTGGTTGATGACCTGCGGGTTGCCGGCGAGCGAGAAGTCACTCAGCGCAACTCCGGCAGGAACGGAGATGGCGGCCGTGAGGGTGCCGACCTTGACGTCCGTCACGTTCGGGTTGGTCAGCAGACCAGCCAGGTCGACCCTCATCCCCGGGGCCAGGTTGTTGATGGCCGTCGTCTGGCTGACGACGATGGCGGACGTCGGGTTTGCAGCCACCGTGGCCTTATCCGTGCCAGTACCTCCGAACGTCCAGTAGGCGAACGCTCCGCCGGCTCCCACAAGGCCGACTACTGCTGCCGCTGCGATGACCTTAATTCTCATGTTCACTTGAACCAGTCCCTTTGTCTATTAGATCCGACCCAAACGGATGACCCAGTCCCGCGAAGCGACCTGATAAACTTGCTGTATTGACGAGGTCGTGACCAACTGTTGACCCCCTCTTGAACGTAAATCAGGCAATTCGAGAATCTGTGTCCCACGTCACGAATGAAGGTGGGCAAACCGCCTTCAACTGACCGACTGACGCGAGCCTGACGGTGATCGAAGGTCCATGGGTGGGCTTCCGCCCAGACACCCAGCGGCACGCCCGCGGTGGCTCCCGCGACGGCCCGGGACGTCATACCGATGCTGCTCGAAGGGGCGACACCTATCCCCCCTGCAACTAGGCTCCTGAGATGGCCGAGATGAGCATGAACAAGGCGATCCACGGTGCCTTCCGACGCGACCTGGCCCGCTTCATCGCTGCGCTGTCGAGCTTCTCGCCCGGCGATGTCCAACGTGGCGGCCAGCTCGCCGCCGCCTGGTCCAACTTCGACGACCAGCTGACGCAGCACCACACCGGCGAGCACGAGATCGCCTGGCCGGCCCTTGCGGCCGTGGGGGCCAGCCCGAGCCTGCTGGCTGCCATGGACGCCGAGCACGAGTCGATGGCAGCGGCAATCACCGACGTGAGGGCGGCCATACCCGCTCTCAAGAGCACTGCCAGCATCGACGCTGTCTCGACGGCGCGCGCGGCATTCGAGCGTCTACAGGCGGTGACCGTCGCGCACCTCGAGCACGAGGAGGCCGAGCTCGAGCCCGTCTACCTCGAGAAGCGGGACACCCCCGAGATCAAGGCGATGGGACGCGCGTTCGGCAAGGTCAGCCCTACCCGGGGCGGCCGGTTCTTCGCCTGGGTCAGCGACGGTGCCACCCCCGAGGAGATGGCCGCCATCACGCGGGACGTCCCAGGGCCGGTGATGGCGATCATCGGTGGCATCTTCGGCCGCGGCTACCGCAAGAACATCGCGCCGGTCTGGAAGAGCTAGCCCGACTGCTGCCGCGGCCCGCCCCGGCGCCCGGCGTTGGTCAGGGGACGAACGGGTCGTGTGCCTGAGTCGTCACGGGGTCGCGGCCGATGCGTGACAGGGTTGGGCCCATGCAGCTGCGCGATCCTGCCCACCAAGTCAGCCCCCGGGCCATCCTGTTCTGGACGGTGCGGGCGGTTCCCGGTTGGCTGCTGGTGCTGGCGGGTCAGCTGCTCTGGCTGCTGGCCTCGCGGGACCACGGCGGTGTCCGGTTCGCTGCGCTGGCCGCCACCGTCCTGGTTGCGGCGGCGCACCTCATCATCATGCCGCGGTGGCGCTATCGAGTTCATCGTTGGGAGGTGACCGACAACGCCGTCTACACCCAGGCCGGTTGGCTCAGCCAGGAGCGACGGATCGCTCCTATCTCGAGGGTGCAGACCGTCGACCTCGAGCGTGGGCCGTTGGAGCAGCTGTTCCAGCTCGCGAACGTGACCGTCACCACGGCCTCCGCGGCAGGACCGTTGCGCATCCACGGGCTCGATCGCGCCACGGCCGAGGGCCTGGTCGCCGAGCTCACCGAGGTCACCAGCCGCAGCGAGGGCGACGCGACGTGAGCGTGACCGGCACCCAGGGGGCGTCGTGGCGCCGGCTCAGCACCCGAATGCTGCTGGTCCACCCGGTCCGGGAGCTGGCCCGCGCCATACCTGCGCTTCTGGGTCTGGTCGTGGCGGGTCGCTCGGTCGGTGATGGAGGGCTGTGGTGGTTGGGTCCCATTGGTGTGGTCGTAGTCATCGCGCTGAGCGTGTTGCGCTGGGCGACCACGCGATTTCGCATCACCGCTGAGCAGGTGCAGCTGCGCACCGGCCTGCTGCACCGCAAAACCGTTGCCACTCCATCGGATCGGGTTCGCAGTGTTGATGTGACCGCGTCACCACTGCACCGTCTCCTGGGACTGGCCAAGGTCGACATCGGCACCGGGAGTCATGACAGTCTGAGCGGGCTGTCGCTGGACTCCCTCCCCGCCGCAGAGGCCGCAGCCCTGCGCGCCGAGCTGCTTCACCGAAGCCCCGTCGGGCTGGGCGCTGAACCCGTGGCAGACGCCGTGCCGGCAGGGACTGACGACACCGAGCTCGCGCGGCTGGATCCGCGCTGGGTGCGCTTCGCGCCGTTCACCATGTCGGGCTTTCTGGGTGCCGCCGCGATCCTGGGCGTCGGGTGGAACCTGCTCGACCGGCTCCAGGTCACCCCCAGTGATGTGGGACCGGTCCGGGACGTGCTGGACCACCTGCAGCGGACGCCGATCTGGCTGGACGTCCTGCAGGGCGTGGTGGGCCTCTCCGTCCTGATCACGGTCCTCTCGATCGGCGGCTATGTCCTGTCCTACTGGGGCTTTCGCCTCGTGCGCCATGACCAGGGCAGCCTCCAGATCACCCGCGGGCTGCTGACGACCAGGGCCACGAGCATCGAGGAACGACGGCTGAGGGGGGTCGAGCTTGGCGAGCCGCTGCTGCTGAGGTCGGTCCACGCGGCGCGCCTGAGCGGCATCACGACGGGTCTGAGGTCCAGGGGCGGCGCGGACGGTGGGAGCTCGCTTCTGCTGCCGCCGGCTCCGCGTGATGTGGCACTGGATCTGGCCGCGCGGATCCTGCGGGACCCGGCCCCGGCGGACGTCCCGCTCACTGCCCATGGCCCGGCTGCCCGGCGCCGTCGTTACGTCCGCGCCCTGCTCTCGGCCTTCGTCCTGGTCGCCGCCGCCGGTGTGGCCATCTTCGCCGGTGCCCCGCCATGGCTTGGCGCTGCGGCCGTCGTGACCGTTCCGGCAGCGGTCATGCTCGCGGCGGACAGGTACCGGTCCCTGGGGCATGCCCTGTCCGGCAGCTTTCTCGTGATGCGACAGGGCTGTCTTGATCGGCGTCGTGACGTGGTGGACTGCGAGGGCATCATCGGCTGGAACGTGCGCGAGTCCTTCTTCCAGCGTCGGGCCGGGCTCGCGACGCTGACAGCAACCACCGCGGCCGGCCGGCAGCAGTATGCGATCACCGACGTGCCGCTGTTCATGGCGGTCGCGGTCGGAAACCGTGCGCTACCAGGGTTGTTGGATGCCTTTCTGGTCCCCGACGAGGCTACCGCCAAGCGGGCCTAAACCCAGCTGGGCAGCCACATCCGCCACTGCCACTGGGGGTATGGAATGACCTGGGCGGTGTAGACCGGATAGAAGAAGACGAAGCAGGCGACGCTGACGACGACGAAGACTCCGGCCGCCAGCAGGCCGATCCGGCGACGGCCCGGCGAGACCGTGGGACCGCCGATGCCGAGCCCGAGCACATAGGTCACGGCGAGCACGACGAACGGCACGAACGCGATCGCGTAGAAGCTGAAGATGGTGCGGTGCTGGTAGTTGAACCACGGCAGGTAACCGCCCGCGAAGCCTGCCAGGATCGCGCCGGCGCGCCAGTCGCGTCGCAGGGCCCACATGAACAGCAGGACCAGGATCGCGATCGCCCCGCCCCACCACAGCGTCGGAGTGCCGATCGAGGTGATCGCCTTGCTGCACTGCGCGACCACGCAGCCCTCATGGCCCTTGGTCGGGCCCTCGTAGAAGAAGGATGTCGGCCGGCCCTGGATCAACCACGACCACGGGTTGGTCTGGTATGGATGGGCCGAGGTCACGTTGACGTGGAAGTTGAACATCTCCTGGTGGTACTGCCACAGCGAGCGCAGCGGGTCCGGAACCCACGCGAACGTTGAGGCAGCGTGCGTCGCGGCCCACTGCCGGTCGTAGGCAGTCTTGGAAGCGAACCAGCCGGCCCAGGAGGCCATGTAGACCGAGACCGTCAGGCTCAACGTGAGCAGACCGGCATACAGGCCGTCCATCATCACGGCGCCCAGCCACCAGCGGCGCACTCCGGCGGCGCGGCGCGCACCCATGTCCCAGAAGACGGTCATCAGGCCGAAGGCGATCACGAAGAACAGGCCGGACCACTTTGTGCCCGTTGCCAGCCCGAGGCAGATGCCGGCGACCCAGCGCCATGGGCGCCAGCCGAGCCAGGGACCGAGGATCATGGCCGTATGCCGTGTGGTTGGGTCGCTCCCGCCGCCCGGGGCCGGTGCCTCCCCAAGCAGGGCCACCTTGCGCGCCAGGACCTTGCGGGACTGGTCGCGGTCGATGAGCAGGGCGCAGAATGCGGCGAACGCCCAGAACATCAGGATCAGGTCCAGCAGTCCAGTGCGCGAGTGGACGAAGTGATGGCCGTCGAAAGCAAGCAGGATGGCGGCGATCGTGCCGAGCAGCGTTGAGCCGAACATCCGTCGGGCGGCCCGACCGACCATCAGGATCGAGATGGTGCCGAGCAGGGCGACCGAGAACCGCCATCCGAACGAATTGGTCGCGCCGAAGATCTGCTCGCCGACCGCGATGACCCACTTGCCCACGGGTGGGTGCACCACGAGGTCGGCCTCGGTGCCGAAGACGTTCGAGGTGCCCTGGGTGAACAGGACGTCGGGGCTCTTGATGCTCGCCGCCACCCGACGCTCGTAGCCGTACTCGAGGAAGGAGTAGCCCTGCTTGACGTAGTACGTCTCGTCGAAGATGAGCTTGTTGGGTCGGCCGAGCTGCCAGAACCGGAGGAAGCCGCCAACGGCTGCGACGATCAGCGGTGCCACCCAGCCCCACATCACGTCGCTGGGTCTGAAGCCGAGCAGCCGGGAGCGAAGCTGCTGCTCGGTCGAGGTCATGGCCGACATCGTATGCAGCGCAGCGCAGGTTCCGTGAACCCGTCGCCGGGCACGAAGCCTGAGAGGATCGCAGCGTGACCAACTCCGCCGCCGGTGTCCTCGTCCTTGCCGCCACCCCGATCGGTGACCCGCAGGACGCCGCGCCCCGGCTCGGGCAGGAGATCGCCACCGTCGATGTGGTGGCGGCCGAGGACACCCGGCGCTTCGGCCGGCTCTGCCGTGCGCTGGCGGTCAGGCCATCCGGATCGGTCGTGAGCTACCACGAACACAACGAGGCGACTCGCACCGCGGATCTGCTGGCCCGGCTGGTGGGTGGGGCCCGGGTGCTGGTCGTGACCGATGCCGGTATGCCGTCCGTGTCCGACCCCGGTTACCGCCTGGTGGTCGCCGCGGTCGAGGCCGGCGTGAAGGTGACCTGTGTGCCTGGCCCAAGCGCTGTCCTGATGGCGTTGGCGGTGTCCGGGCTGCCGGTGGATCGCTTTTGTTTTGAGGGGTTCCCGTCGCGCAAGGCCGGCGAGAGGCTGCGGGGGCTCAGGGCGCTGGCCCAGGAGCGGCGAACGATGGTCTTCTTCGAGGCGCCGCACCGGCTCGGGGCGACACTTGCGGCGATGGCGGAGGTGTTCGGCCAGGAGCGGCCGGCGGCGGTCTGCCGGGAGCTGACCAAGACCTATGAGGAGGTCCGGCGCGGCGGTCTGGCTGACCTGGCGAGGTGGGCCTCCGGGGAGGTCAGGGGCGAGATCACCGTTGTGGTCGGCGGGGCACCGGCGGTGGTGACCGATCCCGGGACGGCCGTGGCCGGCGTACAGGCTCGGGTTGCCGCTGGTGAGCGGTTGAAGGACGTCTCTGCCGAGGTCGCCGCAGCGACGGGACTGAGCCGAAAGGACCTGTACAACGCGGCCCTGGCCGCCCGGCGATGACCGGGGGACGGGCGGCTCTCAGCCCTGGGCGCTGAGCTCGGTGGCCACCTGTGATGCTGCGGCTCGCAGCGCTGGATCGGTGTTCGACGATCGGCCGCTGTCGACGAAGCCTGCCTCTGCCACGGTGACGAGCGTGCCCGACTGCACGGAGGCGTACCCGGAGACCGGCATCTTCGCCGGCGCGCCCGGGAAGGTCTTGCCCTCACGCAGCAGGTCGTTGAGGTTGCCGGTTCCGCTGCCGTCCAGGACCTGTTTGACCGATGAGGCCGCCTCCGCAGACGCCATCTCGATCCGTGACGCGACGAAGAGCACCGGGCGACCACCGACCTGGCCGGTGGCCACCAGTCGCGTTGCCTTTGTGCAGTCCTCGGTCTTGAACGAGGCCTGCGTCCGACCGCGCGCGTGCCCCGCGCAGTCCGTGATCACGTCGGTGACCTTCACGGTATAGCCGACCGGCACGGCGGGCTTGGGGGTCGCGGCTGTGCGCGGCCCGGCATCGGGGCCGAGCATGTTCGACAGGGCCACGCCCCCACCGACCAGAACGACGACGACACCCGCGATGAGCAGGACCCGCCGGGATGGCCGCCGCATCGTGGGGCGGGACTGCGCGGCTCCTGCGGGCGCGACGGTCCGTGGGACAACCGGCTGAGCAGCAGGCGGTACGGGGCGTTGGGCGACCGTCGGGGCGGGGGTCGGGGGTGGATGCGCGACAGTCACATCCGGACCGGGAACGGCGGAAGGCCCTGGCGCGGCACGGCGCTCGGTGGTTCGGCGCACCAGCTCGGCGATGTGTGCGGCGGCGTCCTCGGCATCGGCATTCGACCCCATGGGCCCCGCTGCATCACGCTGCGGTTCGCCTTGGGAGTCCGTGTGCGAGCTGGGATCGTCTTCGAATCGGGACATCGCCTTCCAGCATGCCTTCCCCGACGGCATTGCTCCAACTCGGCGCTGGTCCTGGCGCGGTCAGCCGCCACTGACCCAGCGGTACTCGACCTCGGGACGCCCAGGGCCGCCGTAGCGCGAGCGCCGGACGACGAGGCCGGAGTCGGCGAGATGTTCGAGGTAGCGGCGCGCGGTGACCCGAGAAGCCCCGAGCACGGTCGCGACCTCGGTGGAGGAGAGTCCCTCATGGGAAGGGCGCAGCACCGCGACGACGGAGTCGAGGGACTCCGGGCTCATGCCCTTGGGGAGGCTGGTGGAGTCATTGCCGCGCAGTGTGGCCAGCACCCGGTCGACCTCGTGCTGCCCGCTCACGACGTCTCCCGCCAGCTGCTGACGGTAGTCGGCGTACCGCTCGAGCTTGTCCCGCAGCGCCGCGAACGTGAAGGGCTTGAGCAGATACTGCACGACGCCCTGTGAGACGGCGGCGCGCACGATCTCGAGGTCACGCGCCGAGGTGACGGCGATGACGTCGGCGCGGTGGCCCGCCGTGCGCATCGACCGGACGACGTCCAGGCCGTGCAGGTCGGGCAGGTGCATGTCCAGCAGCACGAGGTCGACGGCGGACCCCGGGTCGCCCAGCGCCTTGATCGCCCCCGCACCGTCGTGGGCCACTGCCCGGACGACGAACCCCGGGACCCGCTCGACATAGGCCCGGTGCGCCTCGGCTGCCACCGGCTCGTCCTCGACGACCAGGACCCCGATGTCGCTCACCTGGCGACCTCGACGGCCAGGGGGAGCCGGACCGTGAAGATGGCGCCGGTGAATGCCGGGTCGTCGGGCCTTGCGTCGTCGTCCTTTGCCTCTGCCGCACGGCCGACGTCCACCCTGCCGTGGTGCCGGCGGGCCGTCTGCCCGACCAGCGCCAGACCCAGCCCGTGTCCGACCAGCCGCTCGGCGGGCTTGGTCGACCAGCCGCGGGTGAAGGCCTGTACGGCCGTCGACTCGTCCAGGCCCGCGCCGGTGTCGCTGACCTGCAGCACCAGGGTGCTGGCGATGCCGCGTCCGGAGGGCACGTCCTCCATCCAGCTGCTGAAGCCGACCCGTCGCGGTCCCGGCCCGGGCGTCGCCGCGGCCGCGTCGATGGCATTGTCGAGCAGGTTGCCGACGACCGTGATCAGGTCGCGGGCCGGGATCACGCCCTCGGGGACCGTGCTGGCCGGGTCGACCACGAGCTCGACACCGCGCTCGTTGGCCTCAGCGGCCTTGCCCAGCAGCAGGGCGGCCAGCACCGGCTCGTCGACCGCGCCCAGAATCATGTCGGTGAGCTGTTGGGCCTGGGCGAGCTCGGCTGTGGCGAAGGTCAGCGCCTGGTCCGTGCGCCCCAGCTCGATCAGGCTGATCACACTGTGCAGCCGGTTGGCTGCCTCATGGGCCTGCGAGCGCAGCGCCTCCGCCAGCGAGCGTGCCGAGTCCAGCTCGCCGGTCAGCGCCTGCAGCTCGGTGTGGTCCCGCAGCGTCAGGACGGTACCGAGCTCGCGCCCCTCCCATCGGGCCGGCGCCTGGTTGACCACCAGCACCCGGTTGGCAGTGAGGTGGATGGCGTCTACCACCTCACCGCCCCCGTCGAGGGCCTCGGTCATCGGCGCGGGCAGCCCGAGCTCGTCGAGCCGGCGTCCGACCCAGACCACCGGCAGGTCCAGCAGTCGGCGTGCCTCGTCGTTGGCCACCAGCAGGCGTCCGTGCGGGTCGAGGAGCACGAGGCCCTCGCGAACCGCGTGCAGCACCGCGTCGTAGAACTCGTACATCCGGGCCAGCTCGTCAGGTCCCAGCCCGTGGGTCTGCCGGCGCAGCCGTCGGGCAATCAGAGCGGTGCCAGCCCCGGCCAGCAACAGCGCGGTGGCCGCCGCACCGAGCAGCCCGGGCACCACGTGGGCCAGCTCCCGCGCGACGGCCGCGCGGGTGACGCCCACGGAGACCAGCGCGAGCACAGGTCCGTCATCGACCCGCACCGGCACCACCGCGCGTTCGGACGGACCGAACGAGCCGCCATACGTCTCGAGCACCACCCCACCGGCGACCGCTTCGTCGATGTGGCCGCTGAAATGCTTGCCGATGAGGTCCGGCTTGGGGTGGGAGTAGCGGATTCCCTTCGTGTCCATCACGACGACGAAGTCGGTGCCGGTGGCGCGGCGAACCTGCTCGGAGTAGGGCTGCAGGACCGCGGACGGGTCAGGCTCGCTCAGCGCGGACAACAGGTTCGGGGAGGCCGCAACGCTCCGGGCGACAGCGAGAACCCGGGCGCTGGTGGAGGCCTGACTGCTCTGCCGGGCCTGCAGGTATGCCGCGGTACTTCCGGCCAGTACCACGACCGCGACGACGACCACCTGGAGCGCGAACAGCTGGCGCGCGAGGCTCCAGGTCCGGGGGTTGAGGCGGTGGTGCATACCCACAGTGTGCGGTCTGGACGAGCCGGCGCCGGCGAACTCAATGAACAGAATAGTGACACAGGTCACCAGCGGGGCGAGCCTCATGGGCAATCCATTCCCACGCCCCAGGAGGAACCAACATGTCCCGCTCCGTCGCAGCCCCGCTGCCGAGCTCCTCCCCCGGCGGCTCCCCGCCGGCCGGACCCAAAGCCCGTCGCGACAAGACGCACTGGCTCTACATTGCGGTGATCGTGGCGGTGGTGCTCGGCATCGCGGTCGGTTTCGCCTTCCCGGGCAAGGACGGGCTCGCCGTCCAGTTCAAGCCCCTCGGCACCGGCTTCGTGAGCCTGATCAAGATGATCATCACGCCCATCATCTTCTGCACGATCGTGGTGGGCATCGGGTCGGTGCGAAAGGCGGCCAGCGTCGGCAAGGTCGGCGGCCTGGCCCTGGGCTACTTCACCCTGATGTCGACAACCGCGCTCGCGATCGGCCTGCTGGTCGGCAACATCGTCAAGCCCGGCTCGGGACTGCACCTGACCGCCGAGGTGGCCAAGACCGGCCAGGCCCAGTCGAAAGGCGCGGGAGAGACGCCGACCGAGTTCCTGCTGGGGCTGATCCCGGAGACGCTGGTCTCGTCGCTGACTTCGGGCAAGGTCATCCAGGCGCTGGTCGTGGGGCTGCTCGTCGGCTTCGCCCTGCAGTCGATGGGCGAGAAGGGCGTGCCGGTTCTTCGCGGCATCGGGCACATCCAGAAGCTCGTCTTCAAGATCCTGGCGATGATCATGTGGGTGGCGCCGATCGGAGCGTTCGGCGCGATGGCGGCAGTGGTCGGCTCGACCGGGATGGACGCCCTAATCAGCCTCGGAAAGGTCATGTTCGGGTTCTACGCGACCTGTTTCCTGTTCGTCGTCCTGGTGCTCGGCACGATCCTGCGTCTGGTGACCGGCATCTCGATCTTCAAGCTGCTGAAGTACCTCGGCAAGGAGTACCTCCTCATCGTCTCGACGTCGTCGTCCGAGACCGCGCTGCCCCGGCTGATCGGAAAGATGACCCACCTGGGCGTCGCGCGCCCGGTCGTCAGCATCGTCGTGCCCACCGGCTACTCCTTCAACCTTGACGGTACGGCGATCTACCTGACCATGGCGTCTCTGTTCGTCGCCGAGGCGATGGGCACCCCGCTCGCGATCGGTGAGCAGATCGGTTTGCTGGTGTTCATGATCATTGCCTCCAAGGGAGCCGCCGGTGTCAGCGGCGCAGGCCTGGCCACGCTGGCCGCCGGCCTGCAGTCGGCACGGCCCGATCTGCTTGATGGCGTGGGCCTGATCGTCGGGATCGACCGGATGATGAGCGAGGCGCGTGCGGTGACCAACTTCACCGGCAACGCGGTCGCGACCGTCCTGGTCGGCAGCTGGACCGGTGAGCTGGACAAGGAGAAGGCCACCCGCGTGCTGGCCGGCGAGGACCCCTTCGACGAGGCCGCGTTCGCCGCTGGCGACGATCACGGTGGCGGCGCCTGGGATGAGGAGCTTGCCGCCATCGACGCCGAGAAGCCCGCTGAGCTGGTGTCCGCAGGTCGCTGACCTGTCGGACGACGTATGACGGCGGGCCCGCACCCTGGAGGGTGGCGGGTCCGCCGGCTCGTTTGCTCCCTGGCCCAGAGGGCTACCGGGCCGTTCGGTGCCTGTCCTCAGCGGCGGACTTGAGGTTGGCCAGGGTCTTGGCCATGCCGCGCTGGTTGGTCTTGGTGCGTGGACCGAACGCCCGGTCGGCAAGTGCGCGATACCAGGCGGGGCGCCGGTCGGTCCACTCCTCCACGACGATGCAGGTCGAGGGGTCGGCGTCGTCGGGAACGATGAAGTACTCCCAGCGGGCGATCTTCATCGCCCCGAAGCGGATCTCGAAGGCCAGGTGCCGACCGGGCTGGGCAGCCACGACCTCCCCCTGGGTGATCCACCGCACCATCCCGATCCGGTTGAAGCCCAGGAACTGCGCCCCGCTCGCCGCTGACGTGGCGCCACCACGCCAGGTGACCCGCTCACACTCCGGTGACCACTCGCCCATACGGGGCAGGTCGGCGACGAGGTCATAGACCGCATCAGCAGGTGCGACAACGGCAAGGGACTCGCGAACATCGGCCATGGGCAAATCCTCGCACCGTGAGAAGCCCTCGCCGCCGCCACCCCTTAGGGTCGGGGTCATGAGCAAGGTCCTCTCAGCTGTCGCCTGGCCGTACGCGAACGGCCCTCGCCACATCGGCCACATCGCCGGATTTGGTGTGCCCTCAGACGTCTTCAGCCGTTACATGCGGATGGCCGGCCACGACGTCCTCATGGTGAGCGGCACCGACGAGCACGGCACCCCGATCCTGGTGGCCGCTGACGAGGAGGGGGTCACCGCCAAGGAGCTGGCGGACAGGAACAACCGACTCATCGTGGAGGAGTTCGTCGCCCTCGGCCTCTCGTACGACCTGTTCACGCGCACCACGACCCGCAACCACTACGCGGTGGTGCAGGAGATGTTCACGACGGTCCACGAGAACGGCTACATGGTCGAGCAGACCACTCACGGCGCGATCAGCCCGTCCACCGGCCGAACGCTGCCGGACCGCTACATCGAGGGCACCTGCCCGATCTGTGGCTACGCCGAGGCCCGCGGCGACCAGTGCGACAACTGCGGCAACCAGCTGGCCCCCACCGAGCTGTTGGACCCGCACAGCAAGATCAACGGCGAGACGCCCGAGTTCATCGAGACCCAGCACTTCTTCCTCGACCTGCCGGCGTTGGCCGCTGCGCTGGTCGAGTGGCTCGACGGCCGTGAGGCCTCGGGCACCTGGCGCCCGAACGTCATCAGGTTCAGCCAGAACATCCTCAAGGACATCCGGCCGCGCGCCATGACACGCGACATCGACTGGGGCATCCCGATCCCCCTGGACGGCTGGCGTGAGCAGCCGACCAAGCGGTTCTATGTCTGGTTCGACGCCGTCATCGGCTACCTGTCGGCGTCGATCGAGTGGGCGCGCCGCAGGGGCGATCCCGAGGCATGGCGCGAGTGGTGGAACGACCCCGAGGCCCTGTCCTACTACTTCATGGGCAAGGACAACATCACCTTCCACTCCCAGATCTGGCCAGCCGAGCTGCTCGCCTACGACGGCCTGGGCGACAAGGGTGGCAAGCCCGGACCGTATGGCGTGCTGCAGCTGCCCACCGAGGTGGTCAGCTCCGAGTTCCTCACCATGGAGGGCAAGCAGTTCTCCTCCAGCCGCGGCGTCGTCATCTACGTCCGCGACTTCCTCGAGCGCTACCAGCCGGATGCCCTGCGGTACTTCATCGCGGCGGCCGGACCGGAGAACCAGGACAGTGACTTCACCTGGGCCGAGTTCGTCAAGCGCACCAACGGTGAGCTCGTCGCCGGCTGGGGCAACCTGGTCAACCGCACCGCCACGATGATCCACAAGAGCTTCGGCCAGATCCCGCCCGCAGCCGAGCTGAACGCCGACGACCTGGCCCTCCTGGCGACGGTCAACGAGGGTTTCGCGACGATCGGTGCCCTGATCGAGCGCCATCGGCAGAAGAACGCGCTGGCCGAGGCGATGCGGGTCGTCGCCGAGGTCAACAAGTACGTCACCGACCAGGCACCGTTCAAGCTCAAGGCCGACGACGAGCGCGAGCGGCTGGGGACGATCCTGCACGTGATCGCCCAGGCGGTCAGCGACTGCACCACGATGCTGAGCCCGTTCCTGCCGCACAGCTCCAACCAGGTTCATGCGGCGATGGGTGGTCTGGGCGAGATCGCGCCGATGCCGCGGATGGAGGAGGTCGACGACCTGGACGGTGGCCAGGGCTACCCGATCATCACCGGCGACTACACGACCTCGCCGAGATGGGAGTCTCGCCCGATCACCGTGGGTGCGCCGATCGCCAAGCCGTCACCGATCTTCACCAAGCTGGACCCGTCGGTGGTCGATGAGGAGCTCAAGCGTCTCGATCCGGAAGCCGATCCCGAATGACCCCTCCCTTTGCTCACCTCAGGCCGGTTTGCTCAGTTCAGGCCGGTTTATGGCGCCGAAATGGGGCTCGACAGCGGCCTGAAGTGAGCAAGGGCTCCGACGGGTGAGCGTTCACGAGGGACACCCGCCGGCACCGGATCCTCTGCCGATCCCGGTCGTCGACAACCACACGCACCTCGACATCTCACGCGACGGTCTGGACCTTCCTGACATCCAGGCGGTGATCGACGACGCGACGGCGGTCGGGGTGCCCCGCATGATCCAGATCGGCTGCGACCTCCCTGGCGCACGGTTCACCGTCGAGGCGATCGAGCGGTATGCCGCGTTGCTGGGTGGCGTGGCCCTTCACCCCAACGAGGCGCCCAGGCTTCACGACCGCGGTGAGAAGGAGTCGGCCAGGGCCGAGATCGAGCGGCTTGCGTCCCACCCCAGGGTCCGGGTCATTGGCGAAACCGGGCTTGACTACTTCCGCACCGGTCCGGAAGGTGTTGCAGCACAACAAGACTCGCTCCGCTGGCACATCGACCTGGCCAAGCGCACAGGCAAGGTGTTGCAGATCCATGACCGGGACGCCCACGAGGACGTGCTGAGGATCTTGGAGGAGGAGGGCGCGCCGGACTCCACAGTGCTTCACTGTTTCTCCGGTGACATGGCGATGGCGCGCGAGTGCGTCGAGCGGGGATACCTGATCTCCTTCGCCGGGACGGTCACGTTCAAGAACGCCAGGGAGCTGCGAAACGCGCTCTCGGTCACCCCGTTGGACCACCTGCTGGTCGAGACGGACGCGCCGTACCTGACGCCCGCGCCACATCGCGGGGCGACCAACGCGCCATACCTCGTGCCGTTGACCGTGCGGGCGATGGCCGGTGTTCTCAACGTGGATGTGCCCACCTTGTGCACCGCCCTGGCGGCCAACTCGGAGCGGGTCTACGGCAGCTGGTAGCCGGCTCCGGGCCCGGCAGACTTGCCCTGATCCAGGATCGGCCGTTACCAAAATTTGACCTTTCGACCGGTTATCCGCCATCGTGGAGGGCTGTTGGCCGGGGTCGGTGAGTCCTCGGACGGCGCGCACTTGGGATGCACGGCCTTGGTCGGGCACCCCAATTTCATTGAGTGCGTGTCGCTCCGTCGCACGATGCCCGGGGAGAGCTAGCTCTGGAGCCCTGTGAATTCTCGTCCGGTAAGGCGTATCGCCCAAACCGCTATTGTCTCGTCCCTCGTTGCCGGTGCTGTCGGTTTCGCCTACTTCGACAAGTCGGTGAACCTGTCCGTGGATGGCAAGACCTCCGCGGTGCACGTGTTCGGCACCACCGACGTCGGTGACGTGCTGGCCAGCCAGGACATCAAGGTCGGTCCCCACGACGTCGTCGCACCCGCTGTGTCGTCGCGGGTCAGTGATGGCCAGAAGGTCGTGGTGCGGTACGGCCGGCTCCTCACGGTCACCGTCGACGGGCAGACCAAGGAGTTCTGGACGACCTCGACGACAGTCGCCGGCGCCCTCTCCGAGCTCGGCATCCGTGCCGACTCCGCCAAGCTTTCCGTGTCACGTTCGCAGCCGCTGGGCCGTCTCGGCCTGGCCATGGCTGTCACCACCCCCAAGGACGTCACGGTGTCCGTCGATGGCAAGAAGCTGAAGGCGCGGACCACCAGCGCCACCGTCGCCGAGCTGCTGACCGAGCTCAAGGTGACGCTGCGAGCCAACGACCGGGTCACCCCGGCCCTGAAGGCTCCGCTCACCCGCAGCGGCCTGAACGTTGCTGTTGCCCGGGTGACCAAGAAGAGCGTCTCGACCACCGAGGCCATCGCGTTCGGGACCCAGCGTCGCAACGACGCCAGCCTGCTCACCGGCTCGACCAAGA
>JANOHS010000606.1:0-7886 GCA_031406655.1 Micrococcales bacterium | reverse complement strand
TAGGTCGTCGTCCGCGAGATCGTCGTGCCCGGTGCCGAGAGCTCGAACCGGTGCCCCCGTGAGATCGGCGAAACGCGCCGCAGACGCGGCATGGTCCAGGTGGCCATGGGTGAGCAGTGTCAGGACAACGCGCGCCCCGCGACGTGCCACCAGGTCCAGCACCCGTTGCAGGTGGCCCTCATCGAGCGGCCCTGGATCGACGACCACGGCGTCGGTCGAACGCGGCTCCATCAGGACCCAGGTGTTGGTGCCCTCCAGCGTCATCACTCCCGGGTTGGGCGCGAGCACGCACGTCGCGCGCACGCTGACCTCACCGCCGGACCATGATCGTGCCGCGGGGGCAGACATCAGGCGGGCAGGCTGCAGCGGATCACCACTGCGTCGTCTGTCCTGGCTGGTACCGGGGTGACCGGCGCCATGGGGACCTCAGCGGCCAGGAACTCGCGTGCGGAACGCGCCACCGCAAGCTGCTCGACGCACACCACGGTCGGCGGCAGCATCAGTACCGAACCACTCGCGTAGTCCTGGAGCAGGCGGGCCGGATCGGCCCAGTCCGCGTGATCAGCCTCGCTGGTCTGGTCGTCGGCGATCTGCCCGGCAGGGAGCATCGCTGCGAAAAACCTTGTGTCATAACGCTTCGGCTCAAACTCTGGGGTGATCCAGCGGGCCCGCGCCCGAAGGAGATCCGAGCGCAGCACCAGACCACGCCGGATCAGCACCTGAGCCAGCGAGAGCTCCCTCGACAACAGCGCCTCGCGCTCGGCCTGCCAGTGCGAACCGCTCACGTCCCCGACCACCGAGCGCTCATCGGCCCCGGCCAGCAGCACACCGCACTCCTCGAAGACCTCGCGCACGGCAGCCACCACGAGTCCGCGGGCGGTGCCCCCATCGGCGACCAGCGTCCGTCCCCACTCCGCAGGCGAGGGCCCGGCCCAGGGAAGGTCCGGGTCGGCGTCGCGAGGGTCCACACCGCCGCCGGGAAAGACCATCATCAGCGGAGCGAAAGCCATGCTGGCGACGCGCCGCAGCATGAAGACGTCAACAGCACTCGAGGTTCCAGCACTGCCACCCCCGCCGCTGCCGTCAGCGGCGCGATCCCGCAGGATCATCACGGTCGCGGCGGATCTGGGGGCGACCACCTCGGGACGCCGGCCGTCGAGCCATTCCTCGGCCCGCCCGGCGAGCGTCCCAGCGGCAAAGTCGCGAATCTGGCTGGTAATGCTCAGTCCTGGACCGAAACAGTGATCTCGACCTCGACCGGCGCATCGAGAGGAAGGACCGCAACACCCACCGCCGAGCGTGCGTGGAAGCCGGCCTCGCCGAACGCCTTGCCGAGCAGCTCGGAGGCGCCGTTGATGACGCCGGGCTGTCCGGTGAACGACGGGTCGCTGGCCACGAAGCCGACCACCTTGACCACTCGCGTCACCTTGTCCAGGTCACCGATGACGGACCTGACCGCCGCGATCGCGTTGAGGGCACACGTCTCCGCCAGCTTCTTGGCATCCGCAGGGGGGACGAGACCTTGGCCGTCGCCGACCTTGCCGGTCAGGACGAGCGCGCCCGACACCATCGGCAGCTGACCGGAGGTGAAGATCAGGTCGCCGTCCCGGAGGGCCGGAACGTACGCCGCCACAGGCTTGGCCACATCGGGGACCGTGAGGCCCAGCTCGCCCAGACGGTCCTCAACAGCGGACATCCGTCATACCTTCTCTCGCTTGAGGTAAGCCACCAGCCCGTTGCCGTCGGGCCCGGGCAGAACCTGCACGAGCTCCCAGCCGTCCTCGCCCCACTGGTCGAGGATCGCCTTGGTGGCGTGCACGATGAGTGGAACCGTTGCGTACTCCCAGTTGGCCATGCACGAAGCCTAGACCGAGGCGACGCGAAGACCGCCATGCACATCCTGCGTCCCGGGCAGGGCCCCATAGGCTCTTCGACATGGCAACAGGCACGACGGCCGGCTCCCGGTCAGCCCGCGACACCGACTGGGATGGCGTACGGCTGCACGTCATCACTGGCAAAGGCGGCACCGGCAAGACGACGGTCGCCGCCGCGCTTGCCCTCGCCCTCGCGGGCCAGGGCAAACGGGTGCTGCTGGCAGAGGTCGAGGGACGGCAGGGCATCAGCTCGGCCTTCGACGTCGACCCGCTCGCGACGACCGAAGCGCGTATCGCCCACGCACCGCACGGCGGCGAGGTCTTCGGGCTCTCGGTGGAAGCCAAGGCCGCACTGCTGGAGTACCTCCAGATGTTCTACAAGCTCGGCCGCGCGGGCGGGTTGCTGGAGAAGTTCGGCGCCATCGACTTCGCCACCACGATCGCGCCGGGAGTGCGCGACGTCCTGCTCATCGGCAAGGTCTATGAGGCGGTCCGGCGTCGTCAGGACCACAAGGCCAGGGGTCCCGGGGCCGCCCCTGCCTACGACGCAGTCGTGCTGGACGCCCCGCCCACCGGACGGGTCGTGCGATTCCTCAACGTCAACCACGAGGTCGCCGACCTGGCCAGGGTCGGACCGATCCGCTCGCAGGCCGACTCGATCACGGCCATGCTGAAGTCCCCCCAGACGGTGGTCCACGTCGTGACCCTGCTCGAGGAGATGCCGGTCCAGGAGACCGTCGATGTCATCACCGAGCTGCGAGCCATCGGTATGCCGATCGGTGGCGTCGTCGTCAACCAGGTCCGCGAGACGATCCTGAGCGCCAAGGCGCTGACGGCTGCGGCCAGGTCCAGGATCTCCCGCGACGACCTCGCGGCAGACCTCACCCGCGGCCACATCCGGCCCAGCGGCGCAGTGGTCGACGGCCTGCTGGCTGAGGCAAGAGACCATGCCGAGCGCGTCGCCCTCGAACGCGAGGAGGCCAAGGTCATCGCGGGCCTTCGCCGGCCGACCTATCGCCTGCCGTCGCTGTCCGAGGGCGTCGACGCGAACGGCATCCGCCAGCTGGCGGAGACGCTCATGGCCCAGGGGATGGCGTGATGGGTCCCAGCCTGGACATCGATGCGCTGATCAACGACCCCCAGACCCGCATCGTCGTGTGCTGCGGTGCGGGCGGAGTCGGCAAGACCACCACCGCGGCGGCGCTGGGACTGCGCGCGGCCGAGTCCGGCCGCCATGTCGTGGTGCTGACCATCGACCCGGCCCGACGCCTGGCCCAGTCGCTCGGACTCACCAGGCTGGACAACACGCCGAGCCCCGTCCAGGGCATCGAGGATGCTCGCGGCGGTTCGCTCGACGCGATGATGCTGGACATGAAGCGCACCTTCGACGAGGTCGTCCAGGCACATGCGACCCCGGAGAAGGCCGAACAGATTCTGGCCAACCCCTTCTACCAGGCCGTGTCGAGCTCCTTCGCCGGAACCCAGGAGTACATGGCGATGGAGAAGCTCGGGCAGCTCAGGCTCGAGGCGGACCGCGACCCGGACAACCCGCGCTGGGACCTCATCGTCGTCGACACCCCGCCCTCGCGCTCTGCCCTGGACTTCCTGGACGCCCCCAAGCGCCTCGGCTCCTTCCTGGACGGACGCTTCATCCGCCTGCTGGCCAGGCCCGCGAAGGCGGGCGGCCGCGCGTACCTCAAGGTCTTCAGTACCGGCGTGAACATCGTCACCGCCACCATGACCAAGCTGTTGGGCGGGCAGGTGCTCACGGACGTCCAGACCTTCGTCGCCGCACTGGACACGATGTTCGGCGGGTTCCGCGAGCGCGCCGACCACACCTATGCCCTGCTCAAGGACAGCGGGACCGCGTTTCTGGTCGTGGCTGCTCCCGAACGTGATGCCCTGCGTGAGGCCTCGTACTTCGTGGACCGCCTCGATGAGGAGGGGATGCCGCTGGCCGGGCTGGTGGTCAACCGGATGTATCGCCTCGCCGCACCTGGTCTGTCCGCCGCCCGCGCATTGTCGGCGGCCGACGACCTGGCGGACGAGGGCAACGGCGGCGGAGGAGAACCACTGACCGACAGCGCTGCCACCACCCAGGGGCTGCTGCGCCTGCACGCGATTCAGGCAGAGGTCGCGGCCCGGCACCAGACCCTGGCAAAGAGGTTCGTCGCCGGGCATCCCGACATACCAACAGTTGAGGTGCCCGCGGCCTCATCGGACATCCACGACCTCGTGGGTCTGCGCGCGGTGGGCGTCTCGCTGGCGGGCGGTTGAGTGCGACCGCTCAGGAGGCGGTGAACTCGTGACGCGCCCGGTCGGCCTCGAACAGCTGACGCCAGGACGTGACCTCCGGCCGGCGCTTGAGCAGCGCACGACGCTCGCGCTCCGTCATACCGCCCCAGATCCCGAACTCGGTGTGGTTGTCCAGCGAGTCGGCCAGGCACTCGGCGATCACGGGGCACGCCATGCAAACCTGCTTGGCGAGCTGCTGGGCGGCACCCCGGACGAACAGGGCGTCGGGCTCGGCCGCGCGGCAGACTCCGAACTGTGCCCATTCCTTGACCCAAGCGGCACGACCGAGACTCTCAGTTCGCGTCATGGTGGCCGTCATCTTGGACTCCCCTGATATCCGTGCCAAGCGGGTCTGCCCGGCACCATCATTCCCTTGCTCTGAACGATAGGGAGAGACGTTTATGGGGGGTATGACCTTTTCGGGTACTTCTGAAGGACCCGGAATGACTAGTTACGCGGCTTCCTGAAGCTCACCTGACGTCGTGGAGCGAGGTGGCGCAGGTCGGCGGGTTACCCTTGGCTCCATGCCGGGACGCGTCATGAGCCTCATGAACATCGTCAGCCTGCTCGGAGCCTTCGTGGCGACCTCGGTCGTCGTCGGACTGCTCGGGGCCGGGCTGGTCATGCCCGCGGTAGGCGCCACGGGGGCGGCCGCTCGCACGGGGGTCCACGCCTTTGACTCCCTGCCCTCGGACTTCACCCGCAGCCCGCTGTCCCAGCAGTCCCGCATCCTGGCCGACGACGGCACGCTGATCTCAACGCCGTTCGACGAGAACCGCGTGATCGTGCCGCTTGCCCAAATCGCCCCGGTCATGCGGCAGGCGCAGGTCGCGATCGAGGACAGCCGCTTCTACGAGCACGCCGGCATCGACCCCCAGGGCGTTGGGCGTGCCTTCATCTCCAACCTGGGCGGCGGTGACACCCAGGGCGCGTCCACGCTCACCCAGCAGTACGTCAAGATCACGCTGCAGGAGAACGCCCTGTACAAGAACGACGCGCTGGGGGCCAAGGCCGCCACGGCCAAGAGCTACACGCGCAAGCTGCAGGAGCTCAAGTACGCCATCACGCTGGAGAAGAGCCTCACCAAGAACCAGATCCTCGAGGGCTACCTCAACCTCGTCTACTACGGGGGCCAGGCCTACGGTGTCGAGGCCGCATCCCGGCACTACTTCGGAGTGAGCGCGGCAAAGCTCAACCTGCCGCAGGCCGCTACCTTGGCCGGTCTGGTCCAGCTCCCCAGCGAGACCGACCCGATCAAGAACCCGGCCAGGGCCCTGGCCCGACGCAACGTCGTGCTCGACCGGATGCGCACGTTGAACCTGATCACCGAAAAGGCCTGGCAAGCCGCCAAGAAGACCAAGATGGTGACCAACAACAAGCCGACCCCCAGCTCCTGCGCGCTCTCGCCCTACCCCTACTTCTGCACCTACGTCACCGCGTGGCTCAAGGAGCTGCCGGCGCTGGGCAAGACGCCCGAGGAACGCATCAAGAGGGTCAACCGCGGTGGGCTGACCATCCAGACAACGCTCAACCCGAAGATGCAGGCGGCCGCCCAGAAGGAGCTCGTCGCCAGGGTGCCGATCGGCAACCCCAAGGACATCGGTGCCGCCGCCGCGGTCATCGAACCGGGCACCGGCCAGGTTCTGGCGATCGCCCAGAACACGATCTACTCCAACAAGAAAGGCGTCCGCGGCAGGACGTCGGTGAACTGGGCGGTGGACAAGAAGTACGGCGGCTCGATCGGCTTCGCGTTCGGCTCGACGGCCAAGATGTTCGCCGTGGCCGAGGCGCTCAGGTCCGGTATGCCGATCAGCTCGACGGTCATCGCGAGGGCGGCCAGCGAGCGGACGGGTGCGAAGTTCACCACGGCCGACTTCCACGACGCCTGCACGGTTGACGACAAGGGATGGACGGTGCGCAACGACGAGGACACCGCCACGGGTCCGATCAGCCTGACGAAGGCGACGGCGAAGTCCGTCAACACCGCCTTCGCGGGGCTCGTCGCCAGCCTCGGGGCCTGCTCGGTCCAGAGCCTGATGACCAAGATGGGGCTGCACCAGGGCACCGGCGAGCCGATCCAGCGTTACCCCTCACCCGTCACGCTCGGCTCGGACAGCACCTCGCCGCTGACGTTGGCCTCGGCATACGCCACTGTCGCCTCCGGCGGGATCTACTGCATACCCACCCCCGTGCTGAGGATCACCACCAGCGACCGGAAGTCGCTCGCGCTGCCCAAGAACCGGTGCAAGAAGGTCCTCGAGCCTGACGTGGCCAACGGGGTCAGCAAGATCCTCAAGACCGTCCTGACCAATGGCACGGGCCGCGGCATCGGGGGCCTCGCCGGTGGTCGTCCCGTGGCGGGCAAGACCGGCACGTCCGACGGCAGCAACGAGACCTGGTTCGTCGGCTACACCCCGCAGCTGTCCACCGCGGTCTGGGTCGGCACCCCCAATGACCCGGGCAACAACGTCAAGCTCCGGAACCTTCAGCTGGGCGACAGGTTCTACGGCGGTCAGGTCTTCGGCGCCACCATCGCCGCCCCGATCTGGAAGCGGATCATGGACCGCGCGTCCTCCGGTATGCCGTTCCGGGACTTCGCGGAACCCGGAAGCACGGTGCAGTTCGGCGACATCGTGTCGATCCCCCGCGTCTACGGGATGACTGTGGCCGAGGCCCAGGCCACCCTGGAGGCGGCCGGGTTCAAGTCCGTGGTCGGCATCGCCGTGAGCTCAGGCATCTCCGCTGGTCTGGTGGTCGGCACCCAACCCAAGTCCCGGGCCGCGCGTGGCACCACGGTAACGATGTACACCTCCACCGGGATCGAGCCTCCACCGTCTCCACCGGCACCTGAGCCCACGAAGCCACCCAAGAACCGCGGGCGTGGCTAGGGAGGACGACCCGGGCACCGGGTGTCAGGTCCCGCTGAGCGCCGACCTCACCAGCGCGGCGACGCGTCCGCCGTCGGCTCGCCCGGCCGTCAGCGCGTTTGCAGCCTTCATGACCAGGCCCATCTGCGGCATACCGCTGGCCCCGGTCTCGCTGACGGCCTGCGCGACCAGGGCCTCGAGCTCCTGGTCCGAGAGCTGGGCCGGCAGGTAGCCCTCGAGGACGGTCAGCTCCGCCTCCTCCCTGGCGGCCAGCTCCGGGCGCTTCGCCTCCATGTATGCCGTGGCCGCTTCGCGCCGCTTCTTGGCCTCCCTTGCCAGGACCTTGAGGACGTCGTCGTCGGACAGCTCGCGGGCCGTCTTGCCCGACACCTCTTCGTTGGTCAACGCGGTCAGCGCCATCCGCAGTGTCGCCGACCGCACCTGGTCACGTTCACGTATCGCGCTGTGCAGATCGGCGCGCAGCGTGGACTTCAGCTCTGAGGTGCCCGGTTCGGTCATGTCCGCAGTCTGACACTGCGCAGCGCCGAACTGTTTGCGAGGATGGGGCCACGATGAGTCCGACAAGAGCCGCTCGACACACCGCCGCCGGCCTGGCCGCCCTGGGCGCCGGAGGGCTGGCCTATGCGTCCCTGATCGAGCGGAACGCCTTCACGGTGCGACGAGCCACTGTTCCGGTGCTACCCAGCGGGGCGGCGCCCTTACGGGTCCTGCACCTCTCAGACATCCACCTGGTCCCGCGCCAGTCCCGCAAGATCGAGTGGATCCGCTCGCTCGCCGCCCTGGAGCCGGACCTGGTCGTCAACACCGGCGACAACCTTGCCGATCTGGA